>JBJTRZ010000171.1:0-10437 GCA_046076415.1 Armatimonadota bacterium | reverse complement strand
ATGAGATGAGGAATGTTCAAATATGACTCGGCACCGTGGCCAGCAGGCCCGCGGTCCCGGCCTCGATCAAGGCGGCGCGGGAATCGATGCCGTACTCGTGGTGGAGCGTACGGGCGAGGCGGGGTCCGAGGCCGGGGACGGCGGTGAGTTCGAGCACGGTGCGCGGTGGCGGAACGTAGCCGTCGGAGGGTTCGCGCATTTTGGCGCAGTCTCCCGTGCGGAGGAGTTCCTCCACGATGCGTTCCACCGTGGCGCCGATGCCGGGGATCGAGCGCAGCCGGCCGTCGTCGGCGACCCGTTCCACGGGTTCGGGAAACCGGGAAATGGCGTAGGCGAGTTTCGGATAGCGCGCGGCATGGTCGGGAGGGTACCCGCCGATCACGAGGAGGTCGTGCAGATCCTGCAGGCGGCGCGCCAACGCGTCGTTGGCATGCCAGCGGGGTCGGCCCTTGGCGTCGATGTAATCGGGTGCGTCGCTGTCCATGGTTTCCTGGGTGGGTTGGATCATTGTTGTTGCTGCTGCTGGGCTTGCCATGCATCGAGGCAGGAGCGGCAGAGGCGTTTGTCGGCGGGCTCGGGCCCGCCGAGGCCCCATGCGTGCCAGCGTCCGCAGATACCGCACCGGCGCAGCGGTCCGGATCCACCGCCAACGCGGGGTTTGCCGGAGGCCGCGGCGCGCCGTTCGGAGATCGTCGCCGCTCGGTCGAGGACCCGGTGGATCGACCGCGGATCGCAGGCGGCCCGCAGCGACGCGCGGCGATCCGGGCCCGACGTGTGGACGGGAATCGTGGCAATCGCCCGGTCGGCGAAAATGCGCGTGCGCTCCACCCCGAGCGCTTCGAGAACGGAACGTTCGGGCCGGTGGTTGCGATCGAACGTGAGTTCGAGCGCCGTCGGGGCGAAGCCGTGGCCGATCCAGAACGCCTCCGCGATGGCGTCCTCCGGGCACGTCGCGGTGACTCCCGGCGCGGTTGTGGCGAATGCGCGGTTCAGGAACGCGCGCACCAGCTGTGTGCCGATGCCTTGGCGGCGCCATGCCGGGGCCACTCCCACCGCATCGATCCGGCACCAACCGCGTCGATCCGGCTGATCGTTGCCGAGGCACCGCCCGGTGATCGCACCAACGAGGATGCCGTCGACGGTGGCGAGTTGGCATAGGTCCGGGCGGGTCGCGCGGTCGTGGTCCCACCCTGGTCGATCGAACTGCGGGTCGGTTCGGGCGAGCAGCGCCTCCACTTCGCCGGCGAGGAGATCGTCGAAGGGCCGGATCTCGGCGCGTGGGCGCCTCCGGCCCATGTCAGTCGACGATCGAGGCGCAGCACATTTCGAGCACGCGCCGCAGTCCGTCGTCGCCGCCCAGCGATCCGTCGTGGAACGGAGTGCGCGGAATCGGTTTCCAGTTGTCGCGTCGGGTGTCCTGCGGGGGTTGCGGGATGGTCGTGTAGGTGGGGTCGTACTGGAAGTTGCCGCCGCCCATTTTGTAGAGGACCAGATCGAGCGAGGGAACCACGTAGAGGCAGAATCCGCCGGCACCCGATTTCCAGAAGGCGTCCCGCGGAGCTCCCGCCACGTGTCCGTCGGCATTGTGTTCCCACTGCAGGCTGAAGGGGGTGTGGCGGTTGAAGCGGGTGAGTTGGGTGTGGCAAAGGTCGATGTAGGCGGGGGGGACCAGTTGCTTGTCGCCCCAGCGTCCGCCGTGGGCGAGGCAGTAGGCGAAGCGGACGGCGTCGGTGGCGTGCAGCGCGATGCTACCGGCGCCGTTGGCCATGGGCTGGATGAAGTCGCCACGTCGGAGGCAGTAGTCCCAGGCGCCCCAGCCTTGGGGTATGGCGAGACGGGTGTGGAGGTAGTCCTTGAGGTCCATGCCGACGATGCGGCGCAGGACCATCGAGGCGATGTGGGGGGCCGGGGACGCGTAGGCGTAGCCTTCGCCGGGACCGCACCAGAGGGGGGTGCGCAGGGAGGAGCCGTCGAGGTCGCGGATGTCCTGTCCGGGAACCAAGCGGCCGGGCACCACCTTGCCGTCCTGCACGCCGGGGCTTCCGCCCTCGCCTTGGTATCCGGCGGTCATGCACAGCAGGTGGCCCAGGGTTGCGTTCTCGAGGCGGGGGTCGGAGAGCGGTTTGGCCGACGGGAGGTAGGTGTCGTTGTAAACCTTGGTGTCGAGGCCGTCGGGGATCTTCGATTTGAACTCATCGAGCATGATGCCCACGGCGATGCTGGTGAACGCCTTGCCGGTGGAAGCCATGTCGGGGTTGCACATGCGGCTCGCGCGGCCGGCGTACCGCTCCAGCACCATCCAGCCTTTGCGGATGACGACCAGTCCGGAGTTCGCGCCGCAGCGCTGGCACTGTTCCCAGGCTTGCTCGAGGCGTGTTGCATCGACTCCGGCTTCGCGGCGGAGGGTTTTCCGATCGGACGTCGTGCGCCAGCCTCCGGCGGAGTCGGGCGGGGGGAAATAGGGGCGCGATGTCGCTTCGGCGCGAACGTTCGTTTCGGGAAGGAGGGCGGCGCCGCCGGCGGCGGCGAGGAGGGAGCGGCGCGAAACCGCGGTGTCTCGGGAAGCCATGTTCGATTGTACGCGACGCCGGGCGGGTTGGGGGGGGCGAACGACGGCGCTTGTTTCGGAACGAGGCCGTTCGGCGACAATGGCTCGTTCGCGCCGTGGCGACGCGCTTCGAAGCAGTTTCGTGAACGGGCGAATGGTCCTCGCGCGTCAGGCGAACAGGGCGTTGATCACGGTGCCGTGGACATCGGTCAGGCGGAAGTCGCGGCCCGCGTAGCGGTAGGTGAGGCGGGTATGGTCGATGCCCAGCAGGTGGAGCATCGTGGCGTGCAGGTCGTGCACGTGCACCTTGTCGTGGACCGAGTAGTAGCCGTAGTCGTCGGTGGCGCCGTGCACGTGGCCGGATTTCACCCCGCCGCCGGCCAGCAACATGGTGAAGCCGTGCGGGTTGTGGTCCCGGCCGTCGTCGCCCTGGGCCACCGGCGTGCGCCCGAATTCGCCCCCGATGAGGACGAGGGTGTCCTTGAGCAGGCCCCGGCCCTTGAGGTCGCGGATCAGGCCGGCGATCGGCTTGTCCACCTCGGCGGCGTTGGACGTATGGTCGCGGCGCAGGTCGCCGTGCTGGTCCCACTTGTAGGAATGGGTCACTTGCACGAAGCGAACACCGCGCTCGCTGAAACGGCGGGCCATCAGGCATTGGCGGCCGAAGTCGGCGGTCTTGGGGTTGTCGAGGCCGTAAAGATCGCGGGTCGCCTTGGACTCGCCCGACAGGTCCTGCATCTCCGGGGCCGCGCGTTGCATGCGGAACGCGAGTTCGTAGGACTGGATCCTTCCCTCCAGCGCCGCATCGGGGCCCGTGCGCCGCAGATCGGCGCGGCTCAGCCGGTTGGCCACGTCGAGCTCCATGCGCTGCACCGCCTCCGGAGTCTCTTCGTTGTGGATGAACGGAATCCGGGCGCGGTCGCTGGAAATCGACGCGTTGCCGATCGGTGTGCCTTGCGTGTAGGCGGGCAGGAACGCGGAACTCCAGTTGTTGACCCCGCCGTGGGTGAGCGTGGGGCAGATAGTGATGTAGGCGGGCAGGTTGCGGTTCTCGGTGCCGAGGCCGTAGGCGAGCCACGAGCCCATGGCGGGGCGCACGAACGTGTCGGATCCGGTGTGCAGTTCGAGCAGCGCCGCGCCGTGGCGCGAATTGGAACCGTACATGGAACGGATCACCGTCAGGTCGTCGACCACCCCGCCCACGTTCGGGAAAAGGTCGGAAACCTCGATCCCGCTTTGGCCGTATTTGCGGAATTCCCACGGGGAACGCAGCAGGTTGCCGGTTTCGCTGGAGACGATGCGCGGTTTTTGCCCGGGAAACGGTTTGCCGTGGTCGCGGGTCAGCAGTGGTTTGGGGTCGAACGTGTCGACTTGGCTGGGACCACCGTGCAGGAAGACGAAGATGACGCGTTTCGCCTTGGCCGGAAACATGGGCGCCTTGGGCGCGAGCGGATCGTCCTGCGCCCGACCCTCTTCGGCGAGCAGGCCCGCCAGCGCCAAGGAACCGAATCCCGCGGATCCCTGCGCCAGCAGGTCGCGTCGGGAAAGCAACGTTCGTGGGAAATGGGGCATCGGTTTACTCCACCGTCAGGAACGCGTTGGTGGCCAGAAGGCTCTTCGCGAGGCTCCACCACGCCCGGTCGCGCGCATCGCGTCGCGGGCTCCACGCCCGCTCGAACCGGTTGACATCGGCCGCCGCCGCGTTGCGCTCGGCCGGAGTCGGGTCCCGCTGCAACACGAGTCGCCAGAGATTGCGCAGCGCTTCCCCCTCGCTCGTGCGGCCCGCGCGGGCCCGCGCCGCCAGCGCTTTGGCCTCGCGCAGCACGATGTCGCCGTTCATCAGGAACAACGCCTGTGGCGCGACGACGGTCGAGGGGCGATCCCCGTTCATGACGCTCGGATCGCCGAAGTCGAACGCGGTGAAAAGGTCGTAGGTGGCGCTGCGCACCACGGGCAGATACACGGCCCGGTGCCGGGTGTCGTATTTCACCGGGTCCGCGTTCGCCGTGTCGGTCACGTATTGCCGATCGCGGAAGCCGAGCAAGCTCCCTCCCATGCCGCGGTCGAGGGTTCCGGCCACGAAATGAATGCTGTCGCGCAGCTCCTCGACGGTCAAACGGCGCCGCGGGAATCGCCAGAGCCAAATGTCGGCGGGATCCTTGGCCACCGCGCGGTCGTCGTGGGTCGACGCCATGCGGTAGGTGCGGGTGGTCATGATCCGTCGGTGCAGGGCTTTGAGGCTCCAGTGGTCGTCGCGAACGAACGCCGTGGCCAGGTGGTCGAGCAGCTCCGGGTGCGACGGCGCTTCGCCGAGGGTGCCGAAGTTGTCGGGCGTGGCGACCAGGCCGCGGCCGAAATGCCATCTCCAAACGCGGTTGACGAAGACTCGGGACGTGAGCGGGTTTGTGGGTCGCGTCATCCACTCGGCGAGTTCCCGGCGTCCACTGGCTTTGGCGGGCACGGCGGGCGGGTTTTCTCCGCGCAGGACGGTTGGGAACGCGCGTTGGCACACCGCGCCTTCGGTGAGGTAGTTGCCGCGGAACTGCAGCTTGAGGTCCACCGTCTCCCGCTCGTCCACCGCCATCGCCCGGGGCAGGTCCGGGCGCACCTTCTCGAGTGCGGCGATCCGCGCGTCGATCGCCTCGAGCCGTGCACGGGTGTCGGCCGGATAAAGCCCGCGCCGGTTGTCGGGGAGCTCGGGCTCGAAAACGGACTTGCCGGCGCGCACCTGGGACAGGGCCTGGGACAGGAAGCGGGGATCGAGCCCTTGGGCGGCGGACACGGACGCCACCGTGGGCGGAGCGTCCCCGGCCACGGGTCGCAACAGCCATTTGTCGATGTGGGGGAAGTAGCTGTCGCGCTCGAAACGCAGCGTGTTGCGGCCGGTCTGGAACGCGAAGACCCCTTGCGCCGTCCAGCGTTGGTGCTCCGGCAGGAACCCGCCGGTCACCTCCGCGCCGACGCCATCCGCCACCAGCATGTCGTTGACATACACCCGAAACCCGCGCGGGTCGCCCGACGCGTTGCGCAGATCGAGTTGCCAGGCACCGCCCCGCGGAAGTTCGACGACGTACTCGGCCAGATTGGGATACTCGCCGCGGTTGACCAGCACGCCGATGCCGTGTCCGAATGCGCCGAAGTCCTTGGTGACATTGCCCCGGTCGTACGCCTCGGCCTCGCGCACCACGGCGTCCCCGGGCGCCGTGCCGTCGGGTCGGTCGATGGCGGGCGGGGGCGGCGTGTTTGGTGCCGCGGCCAACGTGCGGGCCGCCGCAAGATACCGGTCGATGTTCGTGCGGACCCCGCCGAGGAGGACCGCGTCGGCCGCCTTGACCACGGAATCGCGTTCGGACCGCTCTCCGGCGATCCGTGCGTCGGCGCGTCGCAGTGCCTCGACGTCCTCCGCAGCGCCCACGGGTCGCTCGAGCCATTCCGCCACCACCCGGTGCGCGGTCATGGTTTTGGTGGACTTGAAGATACCGGCGAGGGCGTAGTAATCGGTTTGGGGGAACGGATCGAATTTGTGGTCGTGGCAGCGGGCGCAGCCGATGGTGAGGCCCAGAAACGTTTTGCCGAGGGTGTCGACCTGCTCGTCGATGATGTCGTATTCCTGTTTGACCGGGTCGTCCTCGGCGAGCATCTTGGCACCGAGGGCCAGATACCCGGTGGCGAGGATGCCTTCCGGGCCCACCTCGGGCATGAGATCGCCTGCGACCTGCATACGGATGAAACGGTCGACCGGGATGTCGCGGTTTATCGCGGAAATCACCCAGTCTCGGTACCGATACGCGTTTCGGAAAACCAGATTTTCGTCGAGGCCGTTGGAATCCGCGTATCGGGCGACATCGAGCCAGTGACGGCCCCACTTCTCGCCGTAGGCCGGGCTCGCGAGCAGGCGATCGATCAACCGTTCCCAGGCGTCCGCGCGGCGATCGGCCAGGAACGCATCGACTTCGGCGGGGGTGGGTGGCAGTCCGGTCAGGTCGTAGGTGGCGCGACGGATCAGCGTTCGTCGGTCCGCCTCGGGCGCGGGCCGCAGGCCGGCGACGTGGCGCTTGGCGTCCACGAACGCATCGATCGGATTGGTGGACCAGGGTCCGTCGACGGGGGGCACGAGCGGATCCCGGACGGGTTTCCACGCCCAGTGGTCCGCGCCGCGCAGCGCGGATGCCTTGCCCGGCTTCGGGAACGGAGCTCCGGCGTTCACCCATTCGCGCAGCACCGCGATCTCGGTGGGTTTGAGTTTGCCCGAGGGGGGCATTTTGGTTTGTCCGGTGTGCTCGACCGCGGCGAGGACCGCCGGCGCCTGCCCGGGGCGCAAGGGTTTGTCGAGGCGGAGCCCGGCATATTGGTTCTCGGTGCCGTGGCAGGAAAGGCACTGGCTGGCGAGCAGGGGCCGAACCTGTTTTTCGAACCGGTCGTCAGGGAACGCGGCGCCGGGCGGTGCGCCGGGCCGTGCCCAAAGGCTGCCCGCGAGGGCCGAAAGGGTGGCCGCCGTGGTGGCGAGGGCTCCGATGCCGCGGGCTGCGTTCATTGGGGTGATCCTACCACCGGGAAGCGCGATCGCCTCGCGGCGACCCGGAAATCCGGTACCGGGAACCCTCCGGTCGGCGGGCCTCGCGCGACCCATTTTCAGTGCGGTGGCGTGGGCTCCTCGATGGATGCCTCGTGCACGGGGGATGGTGTGCGGAGGGTTTCCCCGCGATTGCGTTCACGGGCGGTGTGGGTAGGAGTTTCATGGCGCAGAAAATAACGATTGATATTTATTGAAAGGCGGCTCCGAGGCTGGCAAAGCCTTGTTTTTGGAGTCCACGGGGCGGTCAGGTCCCACCGGCCCCGCGCGGAGCGGGAGGTTTTCCGCGGTTGCGATTCGCGATCACCGGACGGTAGGGGTGCCTCGGTGCCCGGCATATTCCTAAATGATTGGTCCGTCGAAATGCTTCAGTGCCCGGCGTGGCGCTCCCCGGCGGCGATCGGCACGCGCAGTCGATTTTCCCGCGGTGGGAGCGGACACGTGGCGTGGCGCGTGAAGGCGCACGGCGGGTTGATGGCCCGGTTGAAATCCAGGATCACCTTGCCCCCGACGGGTTCCGGCGCGCCGAGGAAACGTCCCCCCGGATACGTGCCCTTCCCCGAAGTGGCGTCCGCGAACACGAAGAACAGGCTCCCACCCGCTCCCCACGCCTCGAGCCGGCACGGCTTTCCGGCGACCTGGAACGTGAGGTATCCCGGGCATGGCACCGGCTTGGTGTCGCCGAGGACATCGGTGATGGAGAGGGTTTTGCCGGCTGGGTACGGGTGGAAGTCGGCCTCGATGCGCAGCCGGGGGTCGGGTGCGTACCAAACGCGGCCACGGAAGGTGCGCCGCGCCGGCGCCTCGGAATCGCGGATGCGAATACCCACGCGCGCGCCACGACGCAGCACATGGAACTTCGCGGAGCCGATCTCCACGGCATCCTCGGGCGGTTCCGAGTCGGGGCGCACCGGGCGCGCCGCACCCCCGCGCGGTAGCCAAAGGACGGTGTCGCCCGTGCGGCGCACGGCCCCGAATTTCGCGTAGGGCTCCGGGAGCGGAGATTCGCCCTGCTCGAGCCACTGGAGCGCCGTCACCGCCAGCCAACCGTCGGGCGCGCGCAGTTCCTCTTCGGCTTCCTTGCGAAAGGCCGCGATTTCCGCGGCGAACGCCGTGTCGTCGGGCATGTTTCGGTTCATGTGGGGGTTCCTTCGCGGGCGACCATCGCCGCGATCCAAGTGGGAGCGTACGGCGACGTGCACCCCTTCGATGTGGGGTAGTCGCGGTAGGCGCCGTGGCGCTCGCCGATCGCGATTGCGCGATCGCGCAGTTCGGCGTGGCGGATGCCGATTTCCGCCAGGCAATAATTCATGGTCCACCGCGCCGCCTCCGGCGCGTCGGAGAGCTCGTGGTCGATCTTCTCGAGCAGGGCCGACGGATCCAGTGCGCCGGGATCCTTGGAGAGTCGCTCCACGGTCAGGCTCCACGCCGCTCGCCGCCGCCAGGGGTCGGTGTGGTCGATCCATTCGGTGCGAAATCGTTCCTTGGCCGCGTGGACCTTCACGACATGGGTGTTCACCCAGTCGGCCAGCCAGTTGTAGTTGGCCCGGGAAACCATATCCCCCACGTCTTCGGCCGAAAGTTCGGCCGGCTTGACGATCAACACGGCCACCAACATGGCATCGAGCACGCCGGTGGCCCACAGCACCCGGGCCAGCGCCGTATTCTTTTTCAGGGGCTTGGCCAAGGCCCGGAGATCGCCCATCTTCACCCCGTGACAGGGACCCTCCCACCCGTTTTTCGCGTGATGGCGCCGCATCATGTCGGTGCCCAGGCGTTCGCACTCGGCCAACAACGTGCTTTCCGTCATGGGGCGATTGTATCAACGGGGCCGTGGAGGGGCCTACGCAGGTTGCATGAGGAACGGGATCCAAAACGGGAAATGGCCCCTCCATAATCCCTAGGAAACGGTTCGCGTGGCGGATGCATAATGGCGTGTCCATGCCACCTCGTTTGATCGTGTTCGCCGGAGCGCCCGGAGTGGGCAAAACGACGCTCTCGGAACACCTGGCACGTGCCACCGGGCTGCGGGTTATCCACAGGGACGATTTCAAGCGGGCGTCGCGGGGCGCGGGCGATGCGCCGATCGACAACGCGGCCGCGACCGACGCGTTTTTCCGGACCGTGTTCGCCGAACTGTCCGCCGGCATTTCGTGCATCGTCGACGCCGCGTTCCAGCACGCGGTTTGGGAAGCACGGCTGGCCCCGATCGCGGGCACCGCCGACCTGCGCTTCGTCGTGTGCGAAGCCCCGGTGGCGGTCCGTCGGTCGCGGCGTCTTGGGCGCGCGTCCGCCAATCCCGCCTGGCTGGTGGCGCATCCGGATCCGGGGGTCGCGGGTTTCCGGGAGACCGGCGCGTGGCCGGGCGAGGCGCCGTTCGTGCCTCCGTCGCTGGCGGTTCCCACGCTCGCCGTGTCCACCCTCGGTGCGCCCGAGGAGGTGGTGGAGCGCATCCTGACGTGGCTGGGCGGTGTCGAGACCATGCCTCCCTCGTGATCCAAACCGAAGACGGAAATGCGAACGGCCCGGAGCGTGGGCTCCGGGCCGTTCGGTGTGCGGGCGCCGCTGCGGCGCCTCGGTGTCAGAGATCGGCCGGGGTCGCCAGCGCGCCCTTCACGGCCGTGGCCGCTGCCACCGCGGGGCTCACCAAATGCGTCCGTCCCCCCTTGCCCTGCCGGCCCTCGAAGTTGCGGTTGCTCGTGGAAGCACATCGCTCGCCGGGCTGCAGGATGTCGGGGTTCATACCCAGGCACATCGAGCACCCGGGTTCACGCCACTCGAACCCGGCTTCGATGAATACCCGATCCAGACCCTCGGCCTCCGCCTGATGTTTGACGACGCCCGATCCGGGAACGCACAGTGCGCGCTTGACGGCGACCTTGCGGCCTTGGAGCACGGCGGCCGCGGCCCGCAGGTCCTCGATCCGGCCGTTGGTGCACGAGCCGATCCACACCGTGTCGACCGGCATTCCCGCAAGCGGAGCCCCCGGCTCGAGGCCCATGTACGCCAGCGCCTGCTCGCAGGCCCGCCGATCCGCCGTGTCGGCGTAGTCGGACGGCGACGGAACCCGGGACGTGATCGGGGCGACCTGCCCCGGCGACGTTCCCCAGGTGACATGGGGCGTGATCGCGGCGGCATCGAGCACCACCACTTCGTCGTAGTTCGCCCCCGGGTCGGTCGACAACGGCGCCCACGCGGCAACCGCGTGGTCCCAGTCGGCGCCCTGCGGCGCGAACGAACGGCCGCGGAGGTACTCGATGGTCTTTTCGTCCGGCGCGATCATGCCCGCGCGCGCACCGGCCTCGATGCTCATGTT
>JBJTRZ010000170.1:0-1191 GCA_046076415.1 Armatimonadota bacterium | reverse complement strand
CCGGACCCGTAATCATAGGCTTTCCATCGTTCACCGGGCACGGCCAGGATTGACGGGACGCGGGAATCATCAGCACCAACGTGATCGGGACGCCCGCGGCCGGTTTGCCATCCTGTTTTTGAAACACCATGTTGAGGCGCGTCTGAAGCGGAAGGGGAAGGACCAGCTCGGGCCCCGGGCGCACCTGCCCATCCTTGGTCGCGGCGATGCCCTTGGGCGTGAACGCCACGATGTGGGCGACCCCCTTGGCCGCCAACTTGGCGGCATTGGGGAACACGAAACGTCCGTCGGGGCCGGTTTTGACCTCTCCGACGATCTTCGCGGGTGTGGTTCGCGCGGCTCCCGTGTCGGTCGGAGATACCATCCAGACAACTCTGGCGCCCGCGAACGGGGATCCGTCCGGCCCGACGACTCGCCCCTTCAGCGGCCCTCCACCCGATGCCCACGCGTTCGCGGCGACGCCGGGTTCGGGAGCGATGCCTCCAACCTGCTGCTGGGCCGAGGCGGAGGCGGCGGACACGGCGAGTGCGATGCACGCGAAAAAGGTGTTCCGAATCATGGCCGGAGTAAACCACATCGCGAACAAGCGAGTCAATCGGGTGCGCCGGTGGCGGCGCATCGTTCGCCAAGGGCGCGCGAAATCCGGGCGAACGTCGGCAAATCCAGGGTCTCGGCCCGCAGGCCGGGATCAACCGCCACCGACTGCAGCACCTCGGAAACAAGATCGCCTTCGATTCCGAGCCCCGCGGACAATGCGTTGCGGAGCGTTTTGCGGCGCTGTCCGAACGCCGCACGAGTCGTGCGGAACAAGCGATCCGCCGGCTCGTCGACCGGCGCAATGGCATGGGGCACCAAGTGGACCACGGCCGACTCCACCTTCGGCGGTGGCAGGAAAGAACCGGGAGCGACCGAGGCGACGATGCGGGCCGCGGCGTGATAGGCCACGAAAACGCTCAGGCTCCCGTATGCGTCGCTGCCCGCGGGGGCGACGATTCGCTGGGCGACCTCTTTTTGCACCAATAGGGTGGCCGAGCGGAAACACGGACGATGTTCGAGGATTCGGACGAGCAACGGCGACGTGATGTTGTAGGGAATGTTGGCGACGACCTTCACGGAGGTCGAATCTCCAAGGAGACCGGACCAATCGAGTCGCAAAGCGTCGCCTTGGTGCACTTCGACATTTCCGCGGCC
>JBJTRZ010000169.1:0-15068 GCA_046076415.1 Armatimonadota bacterium | reverse complement strand
CCCGTGCCCTCGCGTTCGCCGCCGGCTGGGTCGCGTTCGAGGGCATCCGCTCCAGCGGCCCCTACGCGTTTCCATGGTTCCTGCTCGCGGCGGCCCACACTCGCGAGTCGGCGTTGCCGATCCTGCAAACCCTTTCCATCGGCGGGCAATGGGGTTTGTCGCTTGCGGTGGCCTACGGAAACGGCCTGCTGTCCGAAGGCTTCGCGGCGCGGCGGGCACGTTGGGCCATGGGTGCGCTCGGCGTGGTGGCGACCCTCGGCGTCGTGGGCGGCGTGCGGCAAAAGTTTGTCGAGGTCGATGCGTTGTCGTCCGACGTGCGCCGGGTGCGCGTGGCGCTGGTGCAGGGCGCGGAGGACCGGGGCACGGACCGCGAGGCGGCGCTGGCGTTGTACACGCGGCTCACGCGCACGGCCCCGCGCGACATCGATCTGGTGGTTTGGCCCGAGGGCACGGTTCCGGGAGACCCGGCCACACGCGGGCACCTCGACACGTTGTCGGAGGAAATAGGCGCGCCCATCCTCGCCGGCTTGATCGAATCCAATGCGGATGGGACATTGCGCAATGCGATCCGTTTGTTTCCGGAAACCGCCCGTTCGATACCGTACGCGAAGCGGCAAATCGTGCCGTTTGGCGAATTCTTTCCCGGACGCGCGGTGCTGGGCCCGATCTTCGAGCGGTACGGCGTGAATTATCCCGATTTCGCCGCGGGGGACCGTCCCGGCGTGTTTCGGATCGGTGCGGGCGACGCGGCGTTCACGGTCGGCACGGCGATCTGCTATGAAAGCGCGTTTCCGTACGTGGCCCGCGACACGGTCCGCTCCGGCGCGGACTTCCTGGTGTTCGTCACCTCCGACCAAACGTTCGACGGCACGGTCGAACTGGAGCAGCATCTGGATCTGGCGCGGATGCGGGCGGTGGAAACGGGTCGCTGGATCGTGCGCGGCGCGTCGACCGGAATCACCGCGGTGCTGGGCCCCGACGGTCGGACCCGCCAGAGTCTGTACGGGGACGGGGATCCTGCGCGATTGCCCGCGGGGTCCTCCGGCGTTCTCGTGGCCACGGTCGATTTGCCGATGGTGCGCGGGGACCGCAACGATGCCATGCGCGCCGGGGACCTGGTGGCCTGGCTGTGCGCGCTGGGCGCCGCCGCGGCCTGTGCGTGCGCCGCCGTGCGCGCCCGGTCCTCCCGGACCGGCCCGAATCAGACCGGCAGGCCGTAGTCGGCGAGCACGGACCGGATCGCCGCCTCTTCCGCCGCGCTGGTTTCCACGAGTGGCAGGCGCAGTCCGCCCACCGGCATCCCCAGAAGGCGCAGACCCAGTTTCACGGGAGCCGGCGACGGCGCGGAGAACAGCGCGCGGAACACGGGGAGGGTCTTCAGGAAGACATCGGCGGCGTGCTCGCGCTCCCCGGCGAACCAGGCGCGGTGGTACTCGGCGATGTCGGGACCGACCACGTGGGAGATCACCGAGACGATGCCCGCGCCGCCGAGCGCGAGTTGGGGAAGCCCCGTGCCGTCGTCGCCGCTGTAGACATCGAACGTGTCGGGGGTGGTGCGGACGATTTCCGCGATCTGGGCGAGGTTGGCCGATGCTTCCTTGATGGCGACCACGGTGGGGCAGTCCGCCACCAGTCGCGCGACGGTGGATGCTTCCAGATTGGTGATGGTCCGGCCGGGCACGTTGTAGAGCATCACCGGCAGGTCGGTGGCTTCGGCGAGCGCACGAAAGTGCCGATAGAGCCCCTCCTGGCTGGGCTTGTTGTAGTAGGGCACCACGGCGAGCAGGCCGCTCGCACCGACGGCCTTGGCGGCGTGGGCCGCCTCGAGCACCTCGGCGGTGTTGTTGCCGCCCACTCCGGCGATCACTTTGTCGGATCCGAGGGTTTCGACCACGGCGCGCACCAGTTCGACCTTTTCGGCGGGCGACGTGGTGGGGGATTCGCCGGTGGTGCCGTTGACCACGAGCGCGCTCGACCCACGTTCGGTCAGCCATCGGGCAAGGCGGCGGGTGGTATCGAGGCACACGGAGCCGTCGGCGGCGAACGGCGTGGCCATCGCGGTCACGACATGGCCCCAGCGGGCATTGCTTCCACGCATCATGTCAAAGAACTCCCCGGGAAATCAGCAATTCGGCGATCTGGTAGCCGTTGAGCGCGGCGCCTTTGAGGATCTGGTCGCCGGCAAGGAACAAATCGATGGCGTTCGGGCTGGACAAATCCTCGCGGATCCGGCCCACCAACGTCTCGTCGCGGCCCGTCGCTTCGATGGGCATCGGAAAAACGTTCGCCTCGCGGTCGTCCACGACGGCCACGCCCGGAAACGCGGCGAGGGTGGCGCGCACCTCGTCGACGGAGGGCCTGGGGCCGGCGAATTCGATGTTGACGCTCTCCGAGTGGGCGCGGGGCACGGGAACGCGGATGCAGGTGGCGGTGATGGCCAGATCCGGCGCGTGCAGGCTCTTGCGCGTCTCCTTCACCATCTTGAGCTCCTCCTCGTTGTAGCCCGTCGCATCGATCGCGGTGTTGTGGCTGAAGAGATTGAACGCGATGGGGTGCGGGAAGATGTCGGGCCGGGCGGGCCGACCGGCGAGCACCTCGGCGGTTTGGGTTTCGAGTTCGCGCATGGCGGCGGCGCCGGCACCCGAGGCGGCCTGATAGGTCGAGACCACCACGCGGCGCACCGGCCAGCGGCGATGGAGCGGCGCGAGCGCCATGAGCAGCAGGATGGTGGAGCAGTTGGGGTTCGCGATGATTCCTTGGTGCGCCAAGGCATCGTCGGGATTGACCTCGGGAACCACCAACGGCACGGAGGGGTCCATGCGGAACGCCGACGAGTTGTCGATGACGACGGCACCGGCGGCCACCGCGGCGGGAGCGAATTGCTTCGACCGACCGCCGCCCGCGGAGAAGAACGCCACATCGATGCCCGCGAAACTGTCGTCGCGCATTTCCTCGACAGGCAGGTCCCGTCCCCGGAAGGGCAGCGTGGTGCCGGCGGAACGGGCGGAGGCGAGCAGGCGGAGGTTGCCGAGGGGGAAGTCGCGTTGTTCGAGCAGCCGAAGGAACTCGGCGCCCACCGCGCCGGTGGCCCCGGCGACCGCGACATCGATCGTGCGCATGGACGGCATTCTATCGCTCCGGAGCACCGGGATTCCCGCGAGGGCGCCGGGATCCGGTTTCCTTAAAACTCTCCGCGCATCTTAACAATGCCTTAAGCCGAACCCGCGGGTTTCGACCCAAAATCACCCCCGGAACCCGCCTTCACCCGGAGTTTCATCACCTTTGCTTCACAGGACTCCTCCGTGCCAACCCCTCCACCCACCCCCGCTCCCCCGTCCGTTCCCGCCCGGATTTCCGTCGCTCCCGCTACGACCCTCGCCGCGGACCACTGGGCCCTGCCCGCGATTCGAACCTTGCTCGCGGCCGAATGGGCCAAGGGCGTTCCCGCGGCTTGGATCGCCACCGACCGGGCTCCGAGCCGCTATGAAATGGCTGTCCTGGTGGACCGCCTGATCGACGCGCTGCCCGAACGCGGCGCGGAGCCCACCGCGAGTTCGACCGCGATGGCGGCGGAACGCGTGCTCGCCGGACGGCTGGCGGCGGAGTTCCTGCCCGAACTCGCGGTGATCGGCGCGGATGTCGATGGCCTCAAGGCCAAGGTCGACGGGTTCGAACGCACTTTGGCGGAGCTCGCGAAGCGGGTCGCCGAGATGGAGGGCGCCCGGAAGGCGATGCAGCGCGACGTGGACGCGGCGCGGGCGGTCCGATTCAGCGGATACCTGCAGCTGCGGTTCGATGCGTTGTTCGCGGATCGTTCGTTGTTCCGTGGAGCGGGTGCCGGCGGAACCGGTCAACGCCCGACGCTGGGCGCACCCCACATCGGCGGTCCTTCGAATGGTTTTCTGGTTCGGCGCGGCCGATTCCGCGTGGAAGGACCCACCTCGCCCAAGGACGGCTTCGTCTTCCAACTCGACTTCGGCAGCGTTTCCGGCGTGAACCTGCGCGACGCGTGGGCCGACATTCGATCCGGCCTACCGCGCGACACCTCGATCCGCGTGGGCCAATTCCCGCCACCGTTCACCTATGTCCTCCCGGCCACGAGCCGCCTCCGCGAGGCGCCCGATCGTCCGCTCGGGTTTTCGGACACCTCCAATTCGGCCTTCGTGCACAAGGACACGGTGTCGGCCCTCGGCGGAGAGGTCACCCCGGGATCGGTCGTTCCCCTTTTCAACAATCAGGACCGCGATCTGGGATTCGCGATCACGCACAAGGGCCGGCGCGCCACCACCACGATCGGCTGGATCAACGGCGAGGGGCGCGACGTTGCCGGGCAACGGCCGCTGAATTCCTCGACAACATTCGTGGGCCGCGTGGAGCAGCGCATTCCCGCCGCGCACGGCACCGCCTACGTGGGCCTGTCGCGCTACGATGGAGCCCATTCGGTGCGGTCGGCGGCACCGGTGGGCGGGGTTCCCGCAGCGTTCCGGCTCGGGGATCGGAAGTTCACCAACTTCGACGCACGATGGGAGGGCGGGCACGGCTGGCAAGCGCGCTACGAGCATCTGACGGGCCGATTCGAAACCACGCCCGATCGTGCGCTCTATCTCCCGGGCAACCGGGTGGAGGCCTGGTACGCGACGTTGCGCAAGGAGGTGGCCCCGCGCACCGCGGTTTCCGCCACCCTCGATGTCTTCCGTCCCACGAACCAAACCGTGGCGGGAATATCCCCCGGAGACATGGCCCGGCGGACCCTCCAAGGCGGCGTGCTGCACCAACTCGCCACCCGGACGCGCCTCCGCCTCTGGTACGTGCAGGCGCTCTCGGCCTACGATCCCTCCGCCGCCGCAGGGAGCGCGCTCCGCGGAAAGGTCGGCCAGTTCATCGGGGAGATCCAGGTCGAGTATTGACGTTGCCGAGCCGGAGTCGCCGGGCCGAATTTAACGGGGCCTTAACGCTCCCATCGAATCGGAGCGGTATTCCGGAAGCGAAACCAACCCGGGATTCAACACAATGATAATCCGAACCCTACTCGTCGCCTGCGCGTCGCTCTGCGCCGCCACCGCGTTCGCCCAAGCGCCCATCAACGGTGCCGGGGCGACGTTCCCCGGCCTGCTCTACCAGCGCTGGGCCCAGGAGTACCGCGGTGCCGGGGGCGGACAGGTCAATTACCAGCCCATCGGTTCGTCGGGCGGCATCAAGGCCATCACCGGCCGCACGGTCGATTTCGGCGCATCCGACAGCCCGATGTCGGCGGAGGAACTCGCGGCGGCGCCCGGCGTGCTCCACCTGCCCATGTGCATCGGCGCCGTGGTGCCCGCCTACAACGTTCCCGGTGTCAAGGACGGCCTGCGCTTCACGGGTCCGGTCATCGCCGACATCTACCTGGGCCGGATCACGCGCTGGAACGACCCGTCGATCGCGAAACTCAATCCGGGCGTGGCCCTCCCCGCCCTGAACATCGTTCCCGCCTTCCGCAGCGACGGATCCGGCACCACGGCGATCTTCACCCACTTCCTGACCAAGGTGAGCGGCGATTTTGAAAAGCAGGTGGGCGAAGGCAAGTCGGTGCGCTGGCCCAAGGGCATCGGCGCGAAGGGCAACGACGGCGTGGCGGCAAGCGTCAAATCGACCCCGGGCGGCTTCGGCTACATCGAGCAGGCGTACGCGGAAAAGAACGGCATCGCGTTCGGCGATGTGCGCAACGCGTCGGGCAAATTCGTCCGAGCCTCGTTGAACTCGGCATCCGAGGCCGCGCGCAGCATCAAGCTCCCCGCGGATTTCCGGGCCATGGCCACCGACACCAAGGACCCCGACGGCTACCCGATCGCCGGTTTCACGTGGATCCTGGTCCAGCGCGACGCAAAGCCGGAGGTGCGCAAGTTCCTCGCCTGGTGCCTCACGGCCGGTCAGAAAACCGCCGCGTCGCACGACTACGCGCCGCTCCCGGAAAGCGTCCGCACCCGGGCCCTCGCGGCCCTGAAGGCGCTCGACTAAACCTTGGCCGGCGGGGGCGACTCCGACCCATCCGGAGCCGGCGAACCCGTCGGCTCCGTTTCCGTGCTCGCGGCGGGTCGGCGCGGGTGGGGGGACCGGGTCTACTCGGTGGTGTTGACGGGCGCGATGGCGACCGTGCTGCTGCTGGTGCTGGCCATCGGCGGCGCCTTGTGGTGGCAAAGCCGCCCGAGCATCGCGGCGTTCGGCTGGCGGTTCGCCACGGGCTCGGTCTGGGACGAAGTGGAGGGCACGTTCGGCGTACGGCCGTTCCTCTTCGGCACGCTTTACACATCGCTGCTCGCGCTGTGCCTCGCGGTGCCGATCTCCGTGGCGTCGGCGATGCATTTGGTCGGGCTGCTGCCACGCTGGCTGCGCACCCCGATCACGTTCCTGATCGAACTCCTCGCCGCCATTCCCTCGGTGATCTACGGCCTCTGGGGCATTTTCGTGCTGGTGCCGTTCCTGCGCGACAAAGTGATGGGGCCGCTCTCCCAATCGCCGATTCCCGGTCGAATCCCGATCGTCGGCACCGTGCTCTCGGGGGCCGGCTACGGACCGAGCGTCCTCGCCGCGGCCGTGCTGCTGGCGATCATGGCCGTGCCGTTCATCACGGCGGTGACCCGCGACGTGTTGCTGGCGGTGCCCGCGGCGCAGCGCGATGCGGCTTCGGGGCTGGGTGCGACGCGCTGGGAAACGTTTTCGAAAGTCGTTTTGCCGGCCGCGCGACCCGGCATCGTGGGCGCGGTGATGCTCGGATTCGGACGAGCGTTCGGCGAGACCATGGCGGTGACGATGGTGATCGGAAACCAGACGCCGTCGGTGCCCGGCGGCGTGTCGTTCGCGCTCTTCGATCCCGGCGCCACCATGGCGTCCGCGCTCGCCAACAAGTTCACCGAAGCCACTCCGGGCGTGCACACGGCGGCGCTCATCGAGATCGGATTGGTGTTGCTGGTCGCCGGGTTCCTCGTGAACGCGGCCGCGCGCCTGCTGGTGGGCGCGGTCGCGCGGAGGACCCGGTGAGCCTGCACGTTTTGGACGCCCGCACCCGGCGCCGCCGATTCATCTCCGCACTGGCGTCGACCGCGTGCGCCGCGGCGAGCGTGATCGCGCTCGGGGCCCTCGGGCTCGTCCTGTCGTTCCTGGTGCGCAACGGCCTGCCCCACCTGCGCGCCACCCTGTTCACCCGGGTTCCCGACAACCTTGCTCCGGCGCAGGGCGGAGTGCTGCAAAGCCTGCTGGGCACGCTGGGCATCCTCGCCATCGCCTGCGCGATCGCGCTGCCGGTCGGTATCCTCGGCGGGATCCAACTCAAGGACGGCAAGGGGCGATGGGTGGCGGCGGTGCGCTTCCTGGTGGAGGTGCTCGCGGGGATTCCGTCGATCGTGATCGGCATCTTCGCCTACGCGGCCATCGTTCAACCGATTTCCCAAGCCCATCCCGGAAAGGGCTTCTCGGGCTACGCCGGTGGAGTCGCCCTCGCGGTGCTGATGCTCCCCACGGTGATGCGCACCACGGAGGAGATGCTTCGCCTGGTTCCCGCGAGCCTGACCGAAGCCGCGCTGGGGCTGGGCGCCAGCCGGTGGCGGACGATGTTTTTCGTGGTGCTTCCGGCGGCGCGCGCCGGCGTGACCACGGGGATCCTGCTCGCGATCGCGCGGGTGGCCGGGGAAACCGCGCCGCTGCTCTTCACGGTGCTGGGGAACGAATTCCTGACGACGCACCGGTGGAACGGCCTGCCAATGTTGACGATGGATGGGCCGGTGGACGCGTTGCCGCTGCGCCTGTACCGCTACGCCACGAACGCGGACGTGGACCAGAACCACATCGCGTGGGCCACCGCGCTCGTTTTGATCCTGATGGTGCTCGCGCTCAGCCTCGCCGCGCGCATCGCCACCCGTGGAAAGGTCGTTTCGGAAGGATGAATGCCATGCCCACTTTGGAAATGCCCGTGGCGATCGACCACGTGATGCGCGCCGACAACGTCGGGTTCCACTACGGAACGTTCGAAGCCTTGCGCGGCGTGGACCTGCCGGTCGCGCGCCGGCGCGTGACCGCGCTGATCGGTCCATCCGGCTGCGGGAAGTCGACGTTCCTGCGCTGCCTCAACCGGATGAACGACGAGATCGAGGGAACGCGGCTTTCGGGAACGGTGACCCTCGACGGCGAGGATGTGTACGGCCGGCGCGTGGACGTCATCGCGCTGCGCCGCCGCGTGGGCATGGTTTTCCAAAAGCCGAATCCGTTTCCGATGTCGATCCGCGACAATGTCGCCTTCGGTCCGCGCATCCACGGCCTCGCCCGGGGCAATGCGCTCGAGGAACGGGTGGAGCAGTGCCTACGGCAGGCGTCGCTCTGGGACGAAGTGAAGGACAAGCTCGGACAATCGGCGCTGGCGCTTTCGGGGGGACAACAGCAGCGGCTCTGCATCGCCCGGGCGCTCGCGGTCGCGCCGGAGGTGCTGCTGATGGACGAGCCGTGCTCCGCGCTCGATCCGGGCTCCACCGAGCGCATTGAGGCGCTGATCCGCACGCTGCGCGCGGACTATTCCATCGTGATCGTCACGCACAACCTCCAGCAGGCGGCGCGCATCAGCGACCACACCGGGTTTTTCCTTCGAGGGGAACTCGTGGAGTTCGACGAAACTCCCGCGCTGTTCCGGTCGCCGCGGCGCACGGAAACGGCCGACTACGTGGAGGGCCGCTTCGGCTGATCGGCCCGGCGGGGCGCGCGCGGATGCGACGTGTCAGGATTCCGCGGCTTCGCGGTGGAGGCGGTGCAGCAGGTTGAGCGCCTCGAGGGGAGTCAGGGTGTCGATGTCGACCGCCTTGAGTTCCTCGACGACGGGATGGGGTTCGGCGGCGAAGAGGGTCATCTGCACCTGCGGGGCGGCGGGTGCCGGCGCCTCGCCGATGCGCTCGCGCCGGGCACGGGATTCGCGCTCGAGACCACCGAGGACCTCGCGCGCGCGCTCGACGACCGTGTCGGGCAGGCCCGCCATGCGCGCCACCTGGATGCCGTAGCTTTTGTCGGTGCCCCCGGGCAACACCTTGCGCAGCCAGAGGATGCGGTCGCCGGTCTCCTTCACCGCAATGCGGAAGTTGCGGACATTGGGCAACTGCTTTTCGAGCTCGTTGAGCAGGTGGTAGTGGGTGGCGAAGAGGGTGCGGCACCCGAGGCCCGCGAGGTGCTCCGCCACCGCCCAGGCGATGGACAGGCCGTCCCACGTGCTGGTTCCCCGCCCGATTTCATCGAGGATCACCAAGCTGCGCGCGGTGGCGTTGTGCAGTATCTCGGCGGCCTCGGTCATTTCGACCATGAACGTCGATTGGCCGGCGGCGAGGTCGTCGTGGGCTCCGACACGGGTGAAGATGCGGTCGACCACGCCGATGCGGGCTTGTTCGGCGGGAACGAAGCTGCCGACCTGGGCCATGAGGACGATCAGGGCCACTTGGCGCAGCACGGTGGATTTGCCCGCGGAGTTGGGTCCGGTGATGATGTGAACCTGGCTGTCGCAGTCGTCGAGCAGCGTGTCGTTGGGAATGAACCGCGCGGCGCCGCCGGTCAGTTTCTCCACCACCGGATGGCGCCCTTGGCGGATCTCGATCACCGACGATTCGTCGACCACCGGACGCACGTACCGATTGGCGGCGGCGACCTCGGCGAGCGCCGCAACGGTGTCGATGCGGGCGATGTCGCGGGCCAGATCGAGCAGCGGGCCGCTCCATTCGCCCACGACTCGATCGCGGAGCGCGGCGAAGAGGGCTTGTTCGCGGGCGACGATCTTCTCGGCGGCGCCGAGGATGCGCGCCTCGGCGTCCTTGAGCTCCGGGGTGACATAGCGCTCGCCCTGGGCGGTGGTCTGCTTGCGGATGTAGGTGTCGGGCACCGCGTCGACATGGGCGCGGCCCACCTCGATGTAGTAGCCGAAGACGGAGTTGTAACCCACCTTGAGCGTGCGGATGCCGGTGCGCTCGCGCTCCTCGGTTTCGAGCGCGGCGATCCATCCGCGTCCGCCGGAACGCACCTCGCGCAGCGCGTCGAGTTCGGGGTCGCAGCCCGCCCGGATCACGCCGCCTTCCCGGAGCGTGGCGGCCGGCTCGTCCTCGAGCGTCTCGGCGATGCGCGCGCGCAGCGGAGCCAGCGGATCGATCGGCGCGCCTCCGGCGACGGCGGCGACGATGGCGGCCACCGCGGGCACGGCGCCGAGGCTGTCGCGCAGGGCCGCCAAATCGCGTGGATGGGCCACGCCCGTGGCGCACCGGGCCACGAGCCGCTCGAGATCGGCCACGCCGCCGAGCGCCTCGCGCAGGTCGCCGCGGGCGATCGGGTCGGCATGCCACACCGTCACCGCATCGAGGCGCGCGTCGATTTCGGCCACCTTCAGCAGGGGCGCGTCGAGCCAGCGGCGCAGCAGGCGGCCGCCCATCGCCGTGCGCGTGGCATCGAGCACGGCCAGCAGCGATTTGCCGCGCGCCTGATCCCAAAGCCCGGCGGTGAGTTCGAGGTTGCGCCGCGCCGGGGCGTCGAGCACCATCGTATCGGCGGTCGACCACGTGGCGAGCGCACGCACGTGGGACACCGTTCCCTGATGCGTCTCCCGAAGGTACGCGAGGAGGGTGGCCGCGGCATCGAGCCCCGCCGTGTAGTCCTCGCATCCGAAGCCACGGAGCGTGGTGGTGCCGAAGTGGTCGAGGAGGGTGGCGCGCGGGTCGCGCGCGCGGTGGCGCGTCCCCACCCGGGTGAGGGTGGCCGGACACGCGGCCACGATCGCCTCCGCCAGATCATCCATGCCCTCGGGCACCAGGCACTCGGCCGGCTGAAGGCGGGCCACCTCGGCGGCGACCGCCTCCGGACCGCCCTCTTCCGGGATTTCCGTGACCAGGAATTCTCCCGTGGAAACATCGACCACCCCGATCCCGGCGACGGGTCGGGAGAGCACGGCGGCCACCAGGAAGTTGTTGGCCCGCGCTTCGAGCAGCGAGTCCTCCACCAATGTTCCCGGGGTGACGATGCGGGTGACTTCGCGGCGCACCAGGCCCTTGGCCTGCTTCGGGTCCTCTACCTGATCGCAGAGCGCCACCTTGTGGCCCTTGCGCACCAGCCGGGCGAGGTACCGGTCGAGGGCGTGATGGGGAACCCCCGCCATCGGGTACCGCTCCTCGAGGCCCTGCACATCGCGGCCCGTCAACGCGATCTCGAGTTCCCGCGCGATGATCACCGCGTCGTCGCCGTACGCCTCGTAGAAGTCGCCGACCCGCATCAGGAGCAGGACATCGGGACGTTCCTCCTTGAGGGAAACATACTGACGCAGCATGGGGGTCAGCTTGTCGGGGGAAACCGCGGCCATGGGAGCCCTCATTTTACGACACTCGCACCGGGGGGCCGGATGCGGAAGGGATACCACGGGTCGGGGTGGAAGGGGAGGGGCATGCCCGACGGCGACCGGCTTCCGATCAACTTGGACGAATACGAGGCGGCGGCACGCGCCCACCTCCCGCGCATGGCGTTCGACTATTACGCGGGCGGCGCCGAGGACGAATCCACGCTCGCCGACAACCGCGAAGCATGGCGACGGCTGCGGTTGCGCCCCCGGGTGCTGGTGGATGTGTCCACCATCGATGCGGCCACGCACGTGCTGGGCACCCCGATCGCGTTTCCCGTGCTCTGCGCCCCGTGCGCGTTCCACAAGTTCGCCCATCCCGACGGCGAGCTCGCGGTGGTGCGCGCGGCGGCGCGCATGGGGACCATTCCCGTGATCAGCACCACGTCGACCTATCCGCTCGAGGAAATCGCCCGGTGCGTCGACTCCCCCAAGTGGTTCCAGCTCTACCATTACCGCGATCCGGCCATCGCGCACGATCTGATCCGGCGGGCGGAACAGGCCGGCTACGCAGCGCTCTGCCTGACCATCGACACGCCGCTCCTCGGCCGTCGGGAGCGCGACCAGCGCAACGTTTTCAAACTCCCCGAAGGCATCCGTTTCGCCAACATGGACCCCTACGCGATCGACTGGTACGCCTCGCCCGAACAGGACACCGAGCTTGCGCGCTACGCCACCGCGCAGACCGATCCGTCGCTCACGTGGAATGTGGTGGAAACCCTCCGGAAGGTGACGAAACTTCCGATCGTGGTGAAGGGCGTGGTGACGGCCGAGGATGGGCGACGCGCGGTGGAGCACGGCGTGGACGCGGTGATCGTTTCGAACCATGGCGGGCGGCAGCTCGACGGCACGGTGGCCACCGCGGACGCGTTGCCGGAAGTGGTGGATGCGGTCTCGGGACGCGCGGAAGTGCTGGTGGACGGTGGGATCCGTCGGGGCACGGACGTGTTGCGGGCGCTCGCGCTGGGTGCCCGGGCGGTGCTGGTGGGGCGGCCGTATCTGTGGGGCCTCGCGGTGGGGGGCGAGGACGGCGTGGCGCGGGTGCTGGATCTGCTCCGCGCGGAAATCGTCCATGCGATGACCTTGTCGGGGCGGCCGCGCCTCGCCGACATCGGGCCGGATTTGCTGTTCCGCGGTGGAAACATTCGTTGATCGAAACCAACCGATTCGGCCAGCCGGTGGGCGCGAGGCTGGCGGAACGCCGGGTGCCCATCGAGCCGCAACGGACCGTGCTCGAAGGCGCGGGGTGCCGGCTCGAGCCCCTCGACGCGGAGAAGCATGCGGATCCGCTTTGGAACGCCTATTCGGAGGCCGGGGACCCGCGGGATTGGACCTACCTGACCTGGGGCCCCTTCGCGGACCGGGCGGCGCTGCGCGCGTGGGCGCGGGAGCGGGAAAACGATTCCGGTGCGGTGTTCCACGCGGTGGTCGTGGACGGATTCGCCTGCGGGGTCGGTGCCTATTTGTCCGTCGCCCCGGAGCACGCCACCGTGGAGTTGGGACACCTGCACTTCGCCCCCCGGCTGCGCAGGACCTCGGCCGCGACCGAGGCGCTGCACCTCTGGATCGACCACGCGTTTGCGCTCGGATACCGACGGATCGAATGGAAATGCGATGTCCTGAACGCGCCGAGCCGGAGCGCGGCCCGGCGGCTCGGATTTTCCTTCGAGGGCATCTTCCGCAACCACCGCTCGGTGCGGGGACGGAGCCGGGACACCGCGTGGTATGCGATCGTCGAGCAGGACTGGCCGGCACTGCGCGCAATCCACCGCGAATGGCTCGCAGCGCATGGCAACGAGCCGGGCGCCGGGCCCGCGTTCCGTTTGTCGGAGCGCACCGCCCCGTTGCGGCGCCCGGATCCCAAGGATTTCCCCCCACATACCCCAATTTGACGACACGCCCCTTTGACATTCGAGGCGGCAAAGGTGAGAATCCGAACATGGGACCAAAACAATTGCTGCTGGGAATCGGGTGCCTCGTCGGAGCCTTTGCGATGGGAATGGCGCCGGTGGAGGCGGACGACTGGACGGGCTGGCGCGGTCCGACCCGCGACGGCCACTCGGCGGAGCGGGGGCTCGCCCCCAACTGGCCCACCACGCCGCCCTTGCTGCTGCGCATCGACGCGCTCGGATCCGGTTACGGCAGCGTGTCGGTGTCGGGCGCGCGCATCCATGCGATTGGCAACGACGGTCTCGACAACGAATTCGCCCAGTCGTTCCATGCCGCCACGGGCAAATCCATGTGGAAAGTCCGCCTCGGCAAGGTCGGCAATCCCGACCAGCAACCCAGCTACCCGGCATCGCGCAGCACCCCGATCGTGGAGGGCAACTTCCTATGGGCGCTGGGCAGCGACGGCGATCTGGTGTGCCTGAACGCGCGGACGGGTGCGGAGATCTGGCGCAAGCAACTGCGCACCGACTTCGGCGGGGTCGCGGGCACGTGGGCCTACTCCGAGACTCCGCTCATCGACGGCGACCGTTTGGTGGTCACGCCCGGCGGCAAGGAGCAAACGGTCGTGGCGCTCGACAAGCGCACGGGTAAAACGGTGTGGTCCTGCGCGGTGGAGGGCGGTGGAGGCGCGGCGTACGCGTCCCCGATCCTGGCGACGCTCGCGGGAACGCGGCAGGTGGTGCAGTACGTTCGCAGCGCGTTGGTGGGCATCGACGCGGCGAGTGGCAAACTGCTGTGGAAGTTCGAAAGGACGGCCGACCCGCGCACGGGCAGCAATATCGGCACGCCGGTCGCGCATGCCGATGGAGTGTACGGGGCCGCCAGTTTGGTGGGGGCGGGGCTCGCCACCATCGCCAAGGAAGGCGATACGTTCGTGGCGCGATCCGCCTACTTCGACCGGGCCCTGCCGAGCGCCATCGGCGGCATCGTGCGGGTCGGCGAACATGGATACGGAGCGAATGGCCAGACGTTCGTGTGCTTCGACTGGGCGAGCGGCACGGTCAAGTGGGCGGAACGTGGGGTCGGAGCGGGCTCGATGGTGGTGGCGGAGAACCGGATCTACCTGCGCAAGGAGAACGGCGAAGTGGCGATGATCGACGCTTCGCCGACGGGCTACCGCGAGCGGGGACGTTTCCTGCCGACCGGCCATCCGCAGCGGGGACGATCCGAATCGTGGGCCTATCCGGCGCTGGCCAACGGCCGGCTGCATATTCGCGACGGATCCACGCTCTGGGTCTACGACGTGCGGGACGGGAAACGCTGACCCCGAACGCCGAAGCCGCGGGGAGCGCCGTTCCAACCGGACCAACCGAGGAACCTCCGGGCGCGTTGCGCCTGCGGATGCGCCGGGTCGGCGGCGTGCTCCCGGAGGTCGCATTGCCCACGGGCGTCGCGCTGCGAACGTTCGTTCCGGGGGATCGCGACGACGTGTGCCGGCTGCTGGAGACGGGAACCTTCGGCGCTTGGCCCGCCGAGCGGTTCGACGCGTTGTTCACGCATGCCGTCGACCATCTGGAGCCGGACAGCGTGCATATCGCGGTGGCGGCGGGCCGGGTGATCGGGCACTGCTGCTTGATGGTGCGCGACGAACCGGAAGGCCGGGTGGGCAAGTTGGGATGGGTGGCGACGCATCCGAATTGGCGTGGCCGAGGCATCGGCAGGGCGGTGTGCGTGGAGGCGCTCCGTGATGCCGAGCGCCGGGGGCTGGGCACGGTCGTGCTCGACACCGAGAACTTTCGCGGGG
>JBJTRZ010000168.1:0-7814 GCA_046076415.1 Armatimonadota bacterium | reverse complement strand
ATCGGCACCGCGGCGATGATGTATGTCCAGGATTTCGACGAGCTGTATCCGGTCAACAACTTTACCTATGGCAAAGGCATTCCCAACTTCCTGTCTTCGTGGATGATCCATCTCGATCCGTACATGAAGAACCTGCAGGTGTTCGAATGCCCCGACACCCGGGTTCCCGCCAGCCGCACCACCATCCCGACCGGCACCCGGACGTTCCGCCTTCCGGACCGCTCGCTCGGCGCCAACGAATGGATCGTGGGCCGTGTGGGATGGACCGCACACAACGCGGGCACCCCCGTGGCCCCCCTCGCCGAAGCCGCCATCGGCCGACCGGCGGACCTTCCCCTGATCGCGGATTGCGTCTACATTCTCTTCAACGACCCGCGCCGGATCGCGAACGCGGGATTCGCAGGATCTCCTTGGTGGACCATGCCAACGTCGCAGACCGAGGTCCAGAGCGATCGCCACGGCCGCCACAACGGAGGCTCAACCATCGTTTGGGGCGACGGCCACGCGTCGTGGCGCAACAAGCGCGGGGTCGGAAACCTGATCGCCGCACGCCAAACTCCGGGGTCGTCCTGGTGGACCTGGTTCGGCCTCCCGGTCGATCCGCTCAACGACGACCGGCTGCAATAACCCGTCCGGCGGTTGCCCGCCCGCTCCAAACGCGGGCGGGCCACCCGCCCCTCGAAGGGGTTTCCGGCTCGGGAGCGTCTAGCGCGGGCTCCCGGTGAACAAGCCGTCGACCCAACCAATCCGCCACCCGTAATAAAGGCCGAACAACAGGCTCGCAACCCCCGCGAACGTCCGAATCCACCGAGCCATCCCGTCCGCACGCGCGACCATCCACAACGACGGTGCAGCCACCGCCGTGGTCGCCAGGGTCATTCCCACCACGGTCCCGAATCCGAACACGGCGAGATGCACCGCCGCCCACCGGGGGTCCCGCACCAACGGGAGCACCATGAGCGTGGCCCCCGCCGATCCGGCCAATCCGTGCACTCCGCCCACCACCATCGGGCGAACGCCGGCCCGCACCGCCGGTTGCTCCCCACCCTGCGCGTGCCCGGCGGAGCGCAGGTTCACCACACCCAAGGTGATCAACATCGCCGCCACCAACAGCTCCAGCCACAACCCCGCGCGCGGCGCAATGGTCCAGCGCAACGCGACGATCCCGGTGCCGACGGCGAGCAGCGTGGCCGTGTGCCCGAGCCCCCACGCCGCCCCCACCGTGCACGCCCGGAGCAACGAGCGCTCCCGACTCGCGATCGCCGTGACCGCGACCACATGGTCGGGGTCCGTGGCGTGGCGCATTCCCATAGCGAGGCTGGTCACCAAGGTGACGACAAGGGGAGGCACGCGCCAGTATAGTGCGTCCCCATTCCCCCGACACGCCAAGGTGCGGACGCCACCGGAGTCGAATCCAAGGGCACCACTCCGGAGCCCGACCTTCCTTCCATGCCGAACCGCACCCCGCACCCCGCCCTCCCTTTCCCCGAATCCGCTCGGATCGACGACGACGTCAAAACCGTGCGGGTCTTCGTTTTCGCCGGCCAATCCAACATGGTCGGATCCGACTCGAAGGCAGGCGACATCCGAAAATTCCCCCCGTTCGCGGGGCTCGACCGGCCCCAAAACAACGTGTGGTTTTCGTACGTGCTGGGGCGCGAGGAAAAGCGCAAATCCAACGGCTGGGTTCCGCTCGCCCCGATCGACAACGTGGTCGGTCCGGAACTCTCGTTCGCCCGCACCGTGGCCCGCGAAACCGGCGCGCCCATCGCCATCATCAAATGCGCGGCGGGCGGAACCACCCTTGGCGGCGACTGGAACCCGGAAAACCCCACCGGCTTCAAGCTCTATCCCCTCGCGCTCGATCTGGTGCGCGCCTCCCTCGCGGAGCTGAAGCGGCGCGGCATCCCCCACCGCGTCGAAGGAGTCGTCTGGCATCAAGGCGAGAACGATATGTTCGATCCGGCGATGCGCGTCCGCTACGGGCCCAACCTCCGCGCGTTCGTGGACCGCTGGCGCCGTGATCTGGGCGTGCCGGATTTGCGTTTCCAGATCGGCGAACTGTGCACCAAAACCATCTGGGGCATGGACAACCGCGAAAACATGTATGCGATCCGCGCCGGACAGAAGGCGGTGGCCGACACCGATCCCCGAATCGAGTACGTGCCGACATCGCACCACGCGGTGGAGATCGGCGGCGATGCCGGGTTGCATTACCATTACGGCACGCTCGGGCAGTTGGAGCACGGCGAGGCCCACGCGGACTGCTACCTGCGTTCGATCGGAAAATCCCGTGTCGCGGCGCGTCCCCTGCGCCCTTGGCCGTTCCCGCGCGGCGGCAAGGTGACCTTGTTCGTGCTCACCGGGCACCGCAACATGGAGGGCGAGCGTGCGTTCGCGGCGGAGCTGGGCCGGGTGCGCGGTGCGGCGGCGCTGGCCAAGGACAACCCGCGCATCGCGTTCCGCCAATCGATCGGCGGCGGCGTCAAGCAGTCCGCGGACTGGGAACCCTTGGGCCCGGCCGGCCTGCACGGCACGTTCGGACCCGAGTTGTCGTTCGGATCCACCCTCGCGCGCGGCTTCCGCGGCAACATCGCCATCGCGAAATTCACCCATTCGGGTTCCCAGACCAACGACTGGACGCCGCAGGGGACGTCGGCGATCGACCGCAACCTCTATCCGTCGTTCATCGCCTTCGTTCGCAAGGCGGTCGAGGACCTGCGCGCGAAGGGCCATACCGTGGAGATCGCCGGCGTGTTCCACCACGTGGGCGAAAACGACATGGCGTTCTCCCCGTACCGGCGCAACTGCGCCAAATGGCTGGCGCAGTGGATCGCGGCCAGCCGGATCGATCTCGCCGAACCCACGCTTCGGTGGTTCCTTTCCCAGCAACCGCCCGCCGTCGGCCGCGGGCTGGAGGCGATCGACCCGGTGGCCGATATCGCCGCGCTGGCCGCCGCCGACCCGGCCGTAATTCCCTTGCCCCACACCGACCTGCCCCGCCAGCCCGAGGCGTTGGTGCTCGACACCGCCGGAGTCGTGGCGCTGGGGGAACGGCTCGCGCGGGCGGCGCTCGCCACGATAGGAAACTCCCGCTGACCGCGCATCCGGGCGATCGCCCCGTGCTCCTGCGCGAAGCACCCGACCCCGAACCCATCGATCCGGCGGCGTGGAACCGGGTGTCGCCGGGGCTGCATGCCGGATTCGGGTCGCTCGACGACGCCGAATCGCGCAGCGTGCCGCCCCCGGGGCTGCCCCGCGACGGCGTCGGCCTGACCGGCTGGCGCGGCGAACGGGTCGCGTGCAAGCTGCTCGCGTGGACCGCGGATCCCATCGGCACCGTGCGGATCCGGGTCACGGACTTGGTTTCGGGCGCGCACGCGATCCCGCGCGATCGGATCTCCCCACGGGTGGTGGGCTATGTGCTTACCGACGAGTTCGCCGGGGGAATCGAACGACCGATCAAGGGCCGGATTCCCCCGCACCTGAAGCCCGACCGCCTCGTTCCCGCCCGCGCGTTCGTGCTTCCACGCAGGGAAACCCGCCCGATATGGGTGTCGATCGACATTCCCCCGGAGACTCCGGCCGGGACGTACCACGGCGCGATCGAACTCGAGTCCGGACGGTTCCGACGTTCCCACGCGGTGGTGTTGACGGTGCAGGACCGGGTGCTCCCGCCCCCGGCCGCCTGGCGTTTTCATTTGGATCTGTGGCAAAACCCGTTCGCGGTGGCCCGATTCCACCGGGTCCGTGTTTGGTCCGACCAACACATCGCCCTGCTGCGGCCTTTGCTGCGCACCCTTGCCGCCGCGGGACAAAAGTGCATCACCACCACACTGATCGACAAACCGTGGGGCGATCAGGTCTTCGACTCACACGGGAGCATGGTGCGAACCATTCGCACCGCGGGAGGTGCGTGGCGCTACGACTATTCGGTGTTCGACCGGTATGTTGCGCTCGCCCTGGAGTGCGGCATCTCGGAGCAGATCAACGCGTATTCCATGGTGCCGGTCGGCAACCGGGTGTCCTGGTTCGAGGAGCGATCCGGGCGGACCCAATCGCAGGTGCTCGTGCCGGGGAGCCCCGAGCACGCGGACTTCTGGCGACCTTTCCTACGGGACTTTCGTGCCCACCTGCGAAAGCGGGGCTGGCTCGAGCGGACCTGCATCGCCCTCGACGAGCGGGAGCCCGAGGAGATGCGGGCGACACTCGACCTGCTCGCGGACGCGGCGCCCGAGCTGCGCGTCGCGATGGCGGGGTTCTTTCCGCGCGAACTCGAGCCCTCCATCCACGATTTCAGCTCGAATTGGCGAACCGTGCACGAGGTCGCGGGCGGGGTGGCGAACACGCGTCGGCGCGCCGGGAAGCGGACGACGTTCTATGTCGCCTGCATGATCCCCAAACCCAACAACTTCACGTTCTCGCCCCCGGCGGAATCGTGCGTCCAAGGATGGTTCGCCGCCGCGATGGGGCTGGATGGTTTCCTTCGCTGGGCGTTCAACAGCTGGCCGGAGGACCCGGAAACCGATTCCCGCTACATCACCTGGCCGAGCGGCGACACGTTCCTCATCTATCCCGGCGCGTGCGCGTCGATCCGATTCGAGCGGCTGCGGGAAGGCATTCAGGATTTCGAGAAAATACGCCTGCTGCGCGCCGAGCACGACTCCGGGCGATCCCCGGGGCTCGCCGACCGGTTCGTCGCCCTCGAATCCTTCCTGAAAACGATCACCCCGGACATCCTCGCGCGGCGCTCCGCCGCCGACCTTCTGGCGGAGGGCAAGCGGCACGTGCACGAACTCGTGGGACCAAACCCGCCGGGTTGAGCGCACGCGATCCCGCCCGGCGGGGCAGACGTTGCGGAACGCGTGGACCAAGTTCTCGACAAGCTGGTCCCGGCTCGGGACCGACGCCCCGGCGATGACCCGCCGCACTTCGGCCAATGACGCGCGGCGCCGCCCCGATCGTCGCTCCTTGCGGAATACCTCGGTGTTGCCAGCGGTGCAGCCGTGCCGTTATCGCACGTCCGACACGTTGCCCACCTCGGGGATTGGCTATTCCTTGCGGTCGCATCTATACTGCGGCGGAGAAACGATCGTGCATCCGGATAGGGTGGAAACCCAGTGAAGATAAACAGGCAGACCATCGGAGTCGCGCTCAGCCTCCTGTGGCCCGCGGTCGCCATGGGAGTCGCCGGATGCGCCAACGGCTTGCGCCCGGTCGACTCGGGGATCGCGGGGACTTATCTGGAGACCGAGGCCATCTACAATCCTTTGGATGGGCGTCGCTTCGATGCCAAGTATGTTTTTCGAGACGATTCCGTCGACATATTCATGCGCACGAGCCCGGATAGTTCCAAGGACGACTGGGCTGTCGTCCTCGAAGACGCGAAGGTGGAGACAAGTCCCCATGCGATCCAAGTGGATTGGAAGGGATGCACGCCGGCCACCCCCTGTGGCAAGAGCGGGATTTTCAATACAAACTCGGAAGTGTTCAATATCGAAAGCGACGGGAAAGTGTTGCGTGGCCCCACTGGGCACGTCTTGGTGAAGCAATTCTAATAGCCGCGCGCCATCGCGGTTGCCCCACGCACAAGCCATCGGACTTCCCTTGCTCGCGTCTCCTTCGGGACGCCTGCGGCCGTATCGTCCCGGACAGCCCCGAATCCGTCCGGATTGCCCAAGGCGGGCTGCCAGTTGGTTGTTCGGGACGTGGTCTTTGGCTTTTGGCCCCGTTTTATCACCGTTGCAGGCTCGGACAATCGACCGAACGATTTGCCAAAACCGGGACTGCCGCCTCGCGGTGCGCGGAGCCGGGCGAGGTCGGGGGGCACGCGGAAGGTTCACGATATCGTGGGACCAAACCCACCGGATCGAGCGCACGCGATCCGGGTCGTCCCGAGCCTATCCGGCACGACCGACGCACACTTTCCTCCACCCCACCCAACCCATGAAAACCACCCTCCCCGCGGCGCTCGCCGCCCTCGTCGTCGCCGCGGCGGCCCACGCCCAAACCGGTGTTCCCGGCCCAACCCCGCCCCAAAGCACGGAAATGGCGGGCTACCTGATCGTCCCGCACGACAAGGTCGCCTCCACCTACGATGGCGGGTTTTCCATGTACGTCGCCGCGTGGCCCCTCCTCGAAACCTACCCGGGCCAATCGTTCCAGAGCGGGCTTTTCGGCACATGGATGTTTCCGAAGACCGAGGGCAAGCGACCGAAGGATTTCTACACCGATATCGAGGGCGGGCTCGGATGGTGGCGCGACACCCGATTCGCCACGGAAACCCCGAAGTTCATCATGGGCGGCGTTGCGCTCAATTTCTCCGAGTGGGCCAACGGGCCGGGAGCCGGCAAGGGCCGCGACTGGAGCAATCCGACCGGTTTGTACGCGGTGGCGCAGCTCAGCCCGCGCCTGCTTTGGCCTCCCGACGGGCTCAACCTGCGACAGGGAACCCGCGGCGAACTCTTCGGCTACGGATACCTTCCGCTCCCGCTCACCGATCCCAAACCCACCACCAACGGCGCCCCCGTTCCCACCGGTAATCAGTGCTGGACCCTTTTCGTGAATTCGGCCAATTTCAAGGGCCCCGTCGCATTCTTCACCCCGCATTACTGGGCTAGGGCGGCCGTGGCCAACCCCGAACTCGCCGGTATGTTCCTCGACACGCGCCCATCGGAGCCCAACAAGGCGGTCCAGATGGAAACCCAGCACATTCCGGCGCTGGTGGCCCGGGACCGCACCGGCACGGCCTACGCCCGGATCGCAGCGACCCGGTTTCCGGGCGGTGGGCGGGTTTCGCCGCCCCTGATCCACCGGATCACGGCGTACACGCGCGGCGCCCTGTGGGATGCCGTGGAGCAGATGTTCAAGGGAGGTCCGGCGGCAAGCGGTCGGATCGATCCGCGCGAAGCGGCCGTGCACGCTTTCAAGGACGGCGGATACGCCACCTGGCGCATCCAGCTCCCGGGCGTGCGGTACGCCGATTCCCCCGAGGTGGATCTGGCTTCCATCGCCGCGCCGGCCGTGCTGGACCGCGAGACTTACGGCTTTCGGTGGAGCACCGGCGGACCGGCGGGCGCGACATTTTCGCGAGGCCTCGCGACTTTGCCCACCTACTACCGGCTTTCCACCGATGCCAAGGGCAAGCCGCGCTGGGTGGCGACCCCGCCGGAAACCGTGCCGGCCGAAACGGGCCTCGCCACCGCGCGGTTTCCCGAGCCGGAGCGCACGACCGAGCCGTATGTCACGCCGGGGATGGACGATCCGTCGTGGGGACGCCCCGGTGCCGCCGCCGGACCGGCCCAACGCGGGGTCCGCGACGGGAAATCCGGGAGCGCCTATTCCAACGGGGGCGGTCCCGCCGCCGGACCGTTCAAACGCGTGCTCGGCGATGGCAGCGAAGTGGAATACGTTTGGTATCGGTTCTCGGATCAGCCGGCCCTGCGCAACGCGGGCCTGACGGAGGAGGAGCGGACCCGATTGCAACGGCGCGTGGAATGGATCCACCGCGATTGGCCCGTCGACCGCGACTATCTTCCGCCACCCGCGACGGGCCGCCTAGCCGGTCTCGACAGCGCGCTGCTCGTGACCCCGCCCAAAGGGCTCGAGGTCGGGTATGTTCCCATCGTCACGCGCCAGGGGTGGGCGAAGGGGCGCGGTCCGCGCAAGTGAACGGCGCGCCCTGCGGTGCGGGTGCTTTGGAAGGTTCGTGCGAATGCAAACCGTGAAATTGGGTTCGACCGGACTCGAGGTGAGCCGGATCTGCCTCGGGTGCATGGGTTTCGGCGATGCGGAGCGGTGGTTCCATCGCTGGG
>JBJTRZ010000167.1:0-17763 GCA_046076415.1 Armatimonadota bacterium | reverse complement strand
GTGGTGGTCGTGCTCAACAATCCCGTTTCTGAGGCATTGGCAAAGAACGACCCGCTGGTCCACCCCGCAACCGAAGTGGCGACCGCGCCCAATCATCTCGGTGCTTTTCCCTGCTCGACCGAAAACGGCAGCCGCGCCTACCGTGCCGCGGTGGAGATCCTGGCACGGCGGTATTCGCGCCCCAACCGCCGGCACGGCTGGATTCACGGCTACATCGTGGGAAACGAAGTCCAGCAACACTCGGTCTGGTACAACCGGGGACCTGTTGCGGCCGATGATTTCCTCGATGAGTACGAGCGGACCGTCCGGATAACGTGGCTCGCCGTGCGCGGCGTTCATCCCGCGCCCAAGGTTTACGTTTCCCTCGATCACCACTGGACCCGCATGCGCACCGGGGACCCCCTCCGCGAAATCACGGGCAAGGCGGTGCTCGAGGGCATCGGCCATCGATCCAGGTCCGCCGGCGACTTCGATTGGGATGTGGCGTTCCATCCCTACCCGGAGGATTTGTTCGACCCACGATTCTGGAACGATCGCGATGCGCCAACCTCCTTCGATGCGGGAAAGATCACGTTCCGCAACCTCGAGGTGCTACCGGCTTGGCTCGCGCGGCGCGAAAATCGATGCTTCGGTCGGCCTCGGCGATTGATCCTTTCCGAGCAGGGGTTCCATGCCAAGCCCGGACCCGACGGGGAACGATTGCAGGCCGCGGCGCTCGCCGCCGCGTTCGAGAGGGTGGAGCGGGTGGGGGGAATCGACGCGTTCCTGCTGCACCGGCATGTCTCGCACCGGGGCGAAGGTGGACTGCGACTCGGACTGCGGGACTGGGATCCCACTTCGTCGGATCCCTCCGCCCCTGGTCGGGCATTCCCAAGTTGGCGCGTTTTCCAGGCGGCGGACACCAAGGATCAGGCGAATGCGTTTCGTTTCGCGTTGGACGTGATTGGAATTCGGGAATGGAGCGCCCTCGATCCGGTGCGAAACATCCCCGATAGGGCGCCCGCCCCTCGGCGGGATCCCACGGTTCCATTCGATCTTGTCGAATCCTTTCCCACGGCGCGGCGCGTGGATCTCTTGGATGCGCGGTTGGTGGATGTCGAAGTGGATGGGCGACGCGTCCCCGCGATTTTCCAGCACCCTCGGCCCGATGTCCCTGGCGATCTTCGCTACGAGTTCGTTGCCGTATCGGGGCAACGCAATGTCCTCGAGTTCGGCATTGGGTTCACAGGGCCGACCGTGAATGGAGCCCGTTTCCAAGTGCTGTTGGACGGCCGCGAAGTTTTTTCGGAGGTCCGGACCGCGGGGGTGATCGTCCAACGAAAAGTGGCCTTGCCCGAAGGGTCGGGGCAATCGATGGTGCTGTGGCTTCGGATAGATTCGCTCGGAGACATCACCCACGATTGGTGCGTGTGGGTGGCTCCGCGGATCCGGCGGTGAGCTCCGTGGAGCGTGGCCACGTGCTCATCCGGAGACGCCACACCATGGTCATCGCCTCGAGCACGATGCGTTTGCTCATCTTGGACACGCCGTCGACGCGGTCGGTGAAAACAATGGGGACCTCGGCCACCCGCAGGTCGCGCCGCACGGCGCGCCAGGTCATTTCGATCTGGAACGAATAGCCGTTCGAACGAACGCCCTCGAGTTCGATCGCCACGAGCGCCTCGCGGCGCCAGCACTTGAAACCGCCGGTCAGGTCCCGAATCGGCAGTCCGAGCAGGGTTCGGGCGTACCAGGAGCCGCCTTTGGACAGGAACCGACGACCCGCGCCCCAATTGCGCGTTCCACCCCCGGGCACGTAGCGGGATCCGAGCACCAGATCGGCGTTGTCGCTGGCTGCAAGCAAGCGGACGACATCCTCCGGAGCGTGCGAGAAATCGGCATCCATTTGGACGATTCGGTCATAGCCGCGCGCCAGTCCCCAAGCGAATCCGGTCACATAGGCTCTGCCGAGGCCGTCCTTGGCCGTGCGTTCGAGCAAATGGATCGCGGCATCGCGCTCCTGGCAACTCTGCACAAGCACCCCGGTGCCGTCGGGGGAATTGTCGTCCACCACGAGCACGTGGGCGTCCGGAACCACGCTCCGTAGGCGCTCCAGCAAGGCCAGGATGTTGCCGGATTCGTTGAACGTGGGAACGACGATGAGGTCGGGCACCCGGCGATTATACCGCGGCGACCGCCGATCCTCCGGTCCGATGTCGATGGTAGAATGCGCTTCGCATGCGCATCGACGCCCTGTTTCGATCGACGTCGCCGACGATCAGTTTCGAGTTCTTCCCTCCGAAATCCGACGAGGGCGCGGCCAGTCTTTGGAAGTCCATCGCGGCGTTGCAGTCCCTGCACCCGGATTTCGTTTCCATCACGCGCACGGGCGGGGGCACCGACGCAACGGTCGATCTGACCGTGCGGGCGCAGGACGAACTATCCCTGCGGGCCATGTCGCACCTGACCTGCGTCCATCATGGTCGAACGGAGATGGCGGGGCATCTGGATGCCTTGTGGGAGCGGGGCGTGCGCAATGTGCTCGCGCTTCGCGGCGACATCGAGCCCGGGGCGAGCGCCGGGGCACGCGAATTCGAATACGCCTCGGACCTCGTCGCCTATGTTCGCCAGCGCCACGATTTCTGCATCGGCGTCGCGGGTTACCCGGAAGGGCATCCACAGTGCCTCAATCGCATTCGCGATATCGAGAACCTGCGGCGCAAAGTGGATCTCGGCGCCACGTTCGTGATCACGCAACTCTTCTTCGACGACGACGATTTCCTGCGCTGGCGGGACGAGACACGGCGCCTAGGAGTGCGGGTTCCCATTGTCGCCGGAATCATGCCCATCACCAATGTTGCGCAGATAAAGCGGTTCGTGACGCTTTGCGGGGCGAAGATTCCCCATCCGCTGCTGCTCCGCCTCGAGGCGGTGGAGGGAGATCCGGAAGCCGTTGCCCGGGTCGGCCACGAGCACGCGCTCGCCCAGTGCCTACGCTTGCGCGCCGAAGGGATCGACGGGCTGCATTTCTACACGCTCAATCGCAGCCGGGCCACGGTCGGAGTGGTCAAAGCCATGCGCGAACAGTTCGCGTAGCCCGGACCGCGCATACGCGCGGCGCCGGGCGATCGAAACGGGGGGCGACGGGGCGGCGGCCTAGTGGTGCCGTGCCGTTTGGGCACGGCCCTCGGCGGCGCTCCGCACCGCGAGATCGAGGATGTGGACGGGACGTCGGGCCCATTCCGGAGTGATCACGAGTTCGGCCGTGCCCGCCAAGGCGCCAGCGATGTTTTCGTAGAATTTGTGTCCTTCTCCGGGCCGATTGCGCCCCTCGCGCACCGTCAATGCATCCCCGTCGCGATTGCGGATGGACCACCGGTCGAAGTTCATGATGTAGGTCCCGCGCGTGCCGGAAATCTCCAGAACCCCCCGATCGCCCTTGGAATGATGGTCCAGTTGGGAAACGTTCAACGACAACCAACGGCCATCCGCGAATCGTGCCGTCAATTGGGCTTCATCTTCGTTGGCATCTTCGGGGAACGGCAACGTGTTGGCCCAGAACCCGGTTTTCGCGTAACCGGAAACTTCCACGAGTTCGCTGGGGTGAAGGATCTGCAGGGCGTATTCCAGCAGATGGACCCCCCAGTCGTAAAGGATTCCACCGCTGACCTTTCGGTTGGACCGCCACCAGGTTCCGGGCTGGGCGAACCCTCCCATGTGGCATTCGATGCGGTAGACGTCCCCGATTTCTCCGGCCCCGATGTGATCGAGGGCTTCGAGGATATGTCCGTCCCAGTGCCGATTGTGGTAGGTCGAGAGCAACACACCCTGACGGCGGGACTCGTCGATCAGGCGATTGCACTGCACGGTGGTGATGGTCATCGGTTTTTCGATGACCACGCTGCGACCCGCCTTGAGGCATCGCAGGGCGAGGTCGGCGTGGGTGTCGTGGGGCGTGATGACGGTGACAAGCTGGACATCGGTCCGGCGTAGCATGTCCGAGAGCCGCGTATAGGTTTTGATTCCGGGAAATTCCTGACGCGCCACCTTGAGCCGTTCGCGGTCGAGATCGCAGACCGCCGTGGGCTCCATGCCCGCCGCGCGCATCTCCCGCAAATGCTGGCGTCCCATGTTGAACGCGCCGCCGTAGCCGACCACCGCCACCGGAATCATGTCGAACCTCCCGTGCCCCCGTTTTCGGGAGACCTGCATCGCCCTGTTCGCTACGGGCAGCGGGGAAACCTTCGATCGACGCGGGGTACAATCGCCCATGCAAAACTCCCGTGGTACTCCGCCCAAGCGCCCCCCGTACGAGCGTCGCTTCTTTCACGATCCCGAGGCGACCGGCATTTTCTACCTGGGGCGGGAAATCGCCCACGTGATGGGGCATGAAGGGGCCGACTGGCTCGACCGTCCGGAACGCGAGGAGGAGGAGGGCATTCGTCTCCTCGTACGCTCGATCGGACTCAAGCCCGGCATGGTGGTCGCCGACATCGGGGCGGGTAGCGGAACGATTTCCTTCTTGATGGCGCCGTTTGTGGGGACGTCCGGGCGGATATTGGCGGTGGATATCCAGACGGAGATGCTCGACGTCATCCGCCGCAAAAAGCGTGAAAACGGGGATCGGGTGGTCGAGCCGGTGCTGGGGAGGGTGGACGATCCCAATCTCAAGCCGGCCTCGGTGGATTTGATTCTATTGGTGGACGTGTATCACGAGTTCGATCACCCGTGGGAAATGACACGGGCAATGGTGGATGCCCTGCGGCCCGGGGGTCGGCTCGTACTGGTGGAGTACCGCAAGGAGGACGCTTCGGTGCCGATCAAGGAATCGCACAAGATGAGCGTTGCCCAGGTGCGCAAGGAGATGGCGCTGTTTCCACTGTCGTTCGTCACCAATATCTCGGTGCTTCCCCGCCAGCACATTCTCGTTTTCAAAAAGTGAGTGTCGAAGCGCACCGGGCCGCCGGAGGTGCCTTGCCGGTCGTGCGCATCGGACTCGTGACCGTTTCCGATACGCGCGATGCGGAATCGGACCGCAACGGAGCATGGCTCGCGGGGGCGGCGGACGTTCCGGGGTTGGTGCTGGTCCACAAGGAGATCGTTCGCGACGACCCCGGCGCGATCTCCGCCTCCCTCGATCGTGCGCTCGCGGCGGGCGCCGACCTGCTGGTTTTCAACGGAGGAACCGGCATTGCGCCGCGGGACACGACCGTCGACGTTGTCGCGCCTCGGTTCAGGCCCGAGCTGCCCGGATTCGGCGAGTTGTTTCGGATGCTCTCGTTCGCGGAAATCGGGTCCGCCGCGATGCTTTCGCGGGCCGCCGCGGGAGTGGTCGACGGGGTTCCCTGCTTCTGCCTTCCGGGATCGCACGCGGCGGTTCAACTGGCGTGGACGCGACTCATCGCTCCGGAGATCGGTCATTTGGTTTCGGAACTGCGACGCCCCGCCGGAACCATTACAGCATCAAACGGAACTGATTGATGGGGGCGAAGGACCGACGGTGGATGGGGCACGGGCCGTGGGTCTCGATGGCGCGGCGATGCGCCGCGGTCAGATAGCCCTTGTGGACATCGAAACCGTAATCGGGCCATTCCCGATGGAATTGCCGCATCAGCCGGTCCCGAGCGACTTTGGCGAGGATGGATGCGGCTGCGATTTCGACGTGCAATGCGTCGCCGCCCACAACGGCCACCGCGCGGGGGTGCAGGTTCGGGACGGGATTGCCGTCGACCCGGACGGCTCGGGGGGCGATGGCCAACCCGTTGACGGCTCGTCGCATCGCGGCATGGGTCGCCTGCAGGATGTTGATGGAATCGATCTCCTCCACGTCGGCTTCGGCGATGCTCCATGCGACCGCTTCGGCGACGATGCGCGCGTACGCGGATTCCCGTCGCGCTTCGGAGAGTCGTTTGGAATCGTCGATACCCGTGGAATCGAAGCCCGCCGGCAAAAGCACGGCCGCCGCCACGACAGGGCCCGCGACCGGCCCCCGTCCCGCTTCATCGACCCCGGCGATTCCGTCCTCCGCAAGATTCATCGGAGAAGATGGATGCGGTTCGGTGGCCAGAACACCGCATCCGCGCGTCCGATCACGCGTTGGAGATCGAGCAGCCCCCATCGATGCGAATCATGGCTTTGGTTGCGGTTGTCTCCCAAGACGTAGCACCGCCCCGCAGGAATCTTGATTTCGGGAACGCGATATTCGGGGTCCTCGGCGACGTAATCCTCGAGGATAGGTTCGCCGTTGCGCAGCACGAGTCCGGGTTCGATCACGACGGGGGTGCCGGGGGGGGCGAGCACCGCAGTTCGGAATTCGGCGGGCGTGACCAAAATGCCGTCTATCCAAATACCATCGCCCGTGAGGTGCAACTCGGGGCCGAGGTTTCCCTCGGCGCCCTCGTGGCTTGGCCCTTTGCCGAGCACCGCGAGGATTTCCGGGTGACCGAAAACGACGTTGCCGACTTGGACGTGCCCGGGAAGCACTTCGATGCGGTCGCCGGGAAGTCCGACCACGCGTTTGATGAATTCTCGTTGACCGCGGTCGGCTTCCAAAGGGGCGCGAAACACCACCGCATCGCCGTGGCGTGGAGGCGAGATGCGGTAGGCGAGTTTGTTGACCAGAATATGGTCGCCCTCCCTGAGCGTCGGGCGCATCGAACCCGTTGGTATGTGGTAGGAGTGCACCACGAAAGGGCGTAGGACCAGGAAAACGAGGGCAGCGGCGAGCGTGACCGCTTCGACCAATTCACCGAGGAAACGAACAACGGCGGTCCGACCGGTGCGTAGCACCAATCGGACCGCCGTCAGGCAAACCAGACCGAGGACGATGTGTGGCAGGGAGAGGGATGCGATCCGTTCGGTCCAAGCCTCCACGTTTGTTCGCCTCGTTCCCGCACCCCGTTTCCGGGGATGGGTTTACTTCGTTTCGAAGCGTCCGGTCCGGTCCTCCTTGATGCGGGCGGCCTTTCCGACCCGATCGCGCAGGTAGTAGAGCTTCGCTCGGCGGACCGACCCACGGCGCACGACCTCGATCTTGTCGATGCGGGGGGAATGCACCAGGAACGTGCGCTCGACACCCACTCCGTTGGTGATCTTGCGGACCACCACGGTGTCGCGGATGCCTTCACCACGCCGGCCGAGGGCCACGCCCTCGAACACCTGGACACGCTCCTTGCCGCCTTCGACCACGCGGACGTGGACCTTGAGGGTGTCGCCACCCCGGAATCCGGGAACGTCCGAGCGCTTCTGGGCGCCCTCGATTTCCCGGATGACGCTAGCATTCAAATTCGCCATCTTCAATACGTCTCCGAATCGGATTTCGTCACCAATTCCGTCACCGGTTCGGCGCTCCCCCCGGAGGTCGTTTCCGGCATCGAGGCCGGGGTGGACACGGGTTCGGACACCACGACGGCTTCCGCCGCCGCCTTCACCGCCTCCGTAGAGGCGACGCTCCCTGCCGCGAGGGCCGAGGATTGCATTTCCGCATCGTGGCGCGCCAACAAATCGCGGTCGCGCTTCGACAGCGGAAGCATCATATCAAACAAATCCGGTCGTCGCCCACGGGTGCGCACCAGCGCTTGCGTGCGGCGCCACGCATCGATACGGGCATGGTGTCCGCCGAGCAAAACCTCGGGAACCCTGTGCCCGCGAAACTCGGCGGGACGGGTGTAGTGGGGGTGTTCGAGAAGTCCATCGCCGAAGGACTCATGGACCGGCGACTCGGCGTTCCCCAGCACCCCGGGTAGGAGGCGCACGACCGCATCGAGCACGACCAGCGCCGCCGGTTCGCCGCCGGTGAGCACGTAATCTCCGATCGACACTTCCTCGGTGATCCACCCTTCGCGAACGCGCTCGTCCACGCCTTCGTAATGTCCGCAGACCACCACGAAATGGGGAAGGGCGGCGAGGCGCTTCGCCATGGCCTGATCGAAACGTTTGCCGTCGGGCGCGGCGAGCAGGACCGGTATTCCTTGGCCTGGGGGAGCCACGGATTCGATGGCTTCCACGAGCGGTTCGGGTTTCATCACCATGCCCGCTCCACCGCCGAAAGGATAATCGTCGGCGCTGCGATGGCGATCCTTGGTGAAGTCGCGCGGGTCGACCGTTCCGAGCTGCAAATGTCCCGCGGCTTGGGCACGTCCCAATATCGACCAAGCCGCCGCTTCGCGGATCATTCCGGGAAACAGGGTGACGATATCGACGCGCAATCCCGGCGGGGGAGTCATTTCACTTGCGCAGGCCCGGGTCGTCCCGGACCACGACTCCGTCGCCGGTGGTGTCGACCGAGACGACGAATTGTTCGACGGCGGGAATCAGCGCGGATTCGGTCTCCCAGACGTCGTTGGCGACCGGGGAGAAGTGGATTTTGTCGAGTGTTCCCAGCGACTCGCCGGACTCGGTGCGGACCGGAAGCCCGAGCAACTGCCACTCGTACCACTCGCCGTCGGGCAGGGGCTCGAATCGGTCGCGCGGGACACGAACACGAACACCGCGCAGTGTTTCGACGGCGTTGCGGTCGGGGAACTCCGCAAGCCTGAGCAGGAGCAGACCCTGATGGCGACGCAAAGCCGACACCCGCGCACGTTGGCGGGCGCCGTCCGGGAAATCAAGCAGGACGTGGTCGAGGTCGAGCAGCATTTCCGCCCGGCGGAGGAGAGGGAGCATGCGCACCTCTCCTCGGATGCCGAAGGGGGAGCCGATTTCGCCGACCAACACCGCTTCCGCGGAGTCGTTCGTGGCCAATGGAGTGGAGGACGGAACGGATCGGCGGGGACCGTCAGGCGACGATCTCGACGAAGACCTTCTGTTTGTCCTTCATGGCGACCGCCTTGACGATGGTTCGGATCGCGTTGGCGATACGACCTTGCTTCCCGATCACTTTGCCAAGATCGTCCGGGGCGACCCGCACCTCGTAGGTGACGGATTCGTCCCCCGGAATCTCGACCACGTCGACGGCATCGGGGAGGTCCACAAGTTGCCGGACGATATATTCAACGGTCTGCTTCAACGGCGGTCAGGTCCTTGTGTCGGCGCCTGGGCTCACGCCCCGGCGGGGGTATCGGCGCCGGAGAGCAGTCCCCGCTTGCGAAGCAGCGACGCCACCTTTTCGGAAGGCTGCGCGCCGACGCCAATCCAATAGCGCACGCGGTCTTCCTTGAGTTCCAAAATCGGCTCGACATCGGCGGCGACCATCGGATTGTAATATCCGAGTTCCTCGATGAACCGACCATCGCGGGCGCGCCGGATGTCGGCGGCGACCACGTGGTAGAACGGGCGCTTCTTGGCGCCATCACGGCGCAGGCGAATCTTAACCATGGTTTCCTATCTGTCTCCTGATATCGGGACGGCCGGAGCCGTCAGCGTACGAAGGGGGGCTTGAACCGCCCGGGTCCCGAGGGACCCTTCCCTTTCTTCTTCGGACGAGCACCGGGCATCGCCGGCATCTGGCCCATACCGGGGATCGCGGGCATCTTACCACCCGCAAGCCCCCGCATCAGCGTCCGCATCTGTTCGAATCGGTTGAGCGCCTGATTCACGTCCTGAACGGGAACGCCCGCCCCGGTGGCGATGCGCTTGCGGCGCGAGCCATTGATGAGTTCGGGGTGCCGTCGCTCCCGGGGGGTCATGGAACGGACAATCGCCTCGAACTTGGTCATCTCCTTCTCCCCTTCGGAAAAGTCGACATCCTTGAGTTGGGCACCCACGCCGGGGATCATGCGCAGCAGTTGTTCGAACGGCCCGAGCCGCCGCATCTGCTGCATTTGCGCGAGGAAGTCCTCGAAATCGAACTTGCCTTGGCGGAGTTTCTTCTCCATTTCGGCGGCGCTTTTTTCGTCGACCGCCGCCTCGGCCTTCTCGATCAACGTCAGGACATCGCCCATGCCCAGAATCCGCTGGGCCATGCGGTCGGGATGGAAAGGCTCGAGGGCATCCATCTTCTCGCCGACCCCGAGGAATTTGATGGGCTTGCCGACGACGGCGCGCACCGAGATGGCCGCGCCCCCGCGTGCATCGCCATCCACCTTCGTCAGCACGAATCCACCGACTCCGATGGCCTCGTCGAACCACGTGGCCACGTTCACCGCGTCCTGCCCGGTCATCGCGTCGAGGACCAGCAGGGTGTCGGAGGGCGCGCACTCCTCCTTGATCGCCTTGAGCTCGGCCATCAAGTCGTCGTCGACATGCAGGCGACCGGCGGTGTCCAGCACCACGATGTCGAGCCGGTGCTCCTTGGCGTACTCCACCGCGGACTTGGCCACCGAAAGCGCGTCGGCGCCCGGAATCGTGAACACCGGTACCTCGACCTGTTTGCCCACGACCTGCAGTTGCTGGATCGCCGCAGGCCGCTGGATGTCGCAGGCCGCGAGGAGCACCTGGCGCCCTTCGGACCGGAGTCGACGTCCGAGCTTTCCCGCCAGCGTGGTTTTTCCCGATCCCTGCAACCCGCACAACATCACCACGGTGGGAGGCTTGGGGCTCAGGGTCAGCGCCGCGGAGGGGAGGGGGCCGCCATCGAGGACCACATCGTCGCCCGCGAGCGTCCGCACCATCTCGTCGTGGACGAACTTGACGACCTGATGGCCCGGTTGCAGGCCCTCGAGGATGTTCTCGCCCACCGCGCGTTCCTTGACACGCGCCACGAATCCCTTGACGACACGGAAGTTGACGTCCGCCTCGAGCAACGCCGAGCGCACCGCCTTCAACGCTTCGTCGACATCCGCCTCGCTCAGCTTCGCGTTGCCGCGCAGCTTGGCGAACGCCGCCTGCAGTTTTTCCGCCAAGGAATCGAACATGGTTCAAAAAAACCCCGGCCGCCGGGTCGGATGTCCCGGGTCGGTCCGAGGCGCAAAGGCGATTTTATCGCGCAGGCGCGCGAGTCGCCACTTCGGAGGAATGGGAGATCGGGGCGACGAACGGCTCCACGTGAAAACCGTGGTCGCCTTCGGCGAAGTGATGTTGCGATTGTCTCCGCCCGGCGCGTTGCGATTTCCGCAAACCGATCTGCTGGAGATGAGTTTCGGCGGCGCGGAGGTCAACGTGGCGGTGGCCCTCGCCCAATTGGGGACCCCCGCGTCGTTCGTGACGCGCCTTCCCGACCACGAAGTGGCAAAGGCCTGTCTACAGCGGGTCCGCGCCGCGGGTGTATCGGTGGACCGGGTGCTGCGGGGCGGGCATCGAATGGGCACGTATTTCGTGGAGCGTGGCGGGGGCGCGCGGTCGGCGGCGGTGACCTACGACCGCCGCGACAGCGCCATCGCCACGATCGACCCCGCCGAGCTCGACTGGAACGCCATCCTCGCCGACGCCGCGTGGCTGCACCTCTCGGGGATCACGCCGGCCCTCTCCGCGGCGGCCGCGAAGGCGGCTTTCGACGGGTGCGTCGCGGCGCGAAGCCTCGGAGTTCCGACGTCGCTCGATGTCAATTTCCGGGCGACATTATGGAGCGCGGAAGCCGCCGGCAAGAAGCTTTCGCCGTTCCTCGATGTGATCGACCCGTGCATCTGCAATGAAACCCATGCGCGCTTGCTTTTCGGCGTGGACGGCGCCGACGATGCCGCGGCCGCCGATATCCTGGCGCTGCGCCACGGCAACCTGTCTCGCATCGCGGTCACGCGCCGACGCACGGTCGATGCCCTGCGCGATCGCTGGCGCGCGACACTGCGCACCCCGGCCGGCACGTTCGCCTCGACCGAACACGAAATCACCATGGTGGAACGCGTGGGAGGGGGCGACAGCTTCTCGGCGGGTTTGATCCACGCGGTGCTCTCCGGCCGGTCCGACGCGGACGCCGTGGAGTTCGGCGCGGCGGCGCTGGCCTACAAACACACCATCGGCGGCGACTTTGCGTCGTTTTCCGAAAACGAGGTCGACGCGTTCCGTGCATCGGGCGGCGGAGGCGTGGTGCAGCGCTGACGCGGGGGGAGGGAACGTGGCGGGGCGGGTGGAATTGTGGCTACGCCATGTCCCTTGCCTCCACCCTGCATCGCCTCGTAGAGCCTGGTGTCGTCGCCGTGATCCGTGCGGACGACTCCGCCCAACTGGTCGAGTGCGCCCGAGCGCTCCTCGATGGAGGGGTCGCCACCATGGAGGTCACCATGACCACCCCGAACGCGTTGCAGGTGGTGCGCGATGTCGTCGGGAGGTTCGGCGACCAAATCACCATGGGGGTGGGCACCGTGCTCGATCCCGAGACCGCCCGTGCGGCCATCCTCGCCGGGGCCCAGTTCATCGTGACTCCCGTGATGCGCCCGGAGGTGATTCCCCTTTGCCGCCGGTACGCCGTTCCGATCGTTTGCGGCGCCTACACCCCGACCGAGGCGCTTGCGGCGCACGACGCCGGGGCGGATTTCATCAAGATCTTTCCCGCCGACGCGCTCGGGCCCGGCTATATCCGCGCGCTGAAGGCCCCGTTGCCCCAGCTGCGCATCATTCCCACCGGCGGAGTCGATGTGGATACGGCGGGTGCGTTCATCGCCGCCGGTTGCGACGCCGTCGCGGCGGGCTCCTCGCTCGTCTCGAAGGAGATCCTTCGCAATCGCGATTGGCGCGCGCTTTCCGCCACCGCGGAGCGCATGGTCGCCGCCGTCGCGGCGGCGCGGGGAGCGCGATGAGCGCGCCCCGTATCGCGCGGGTACGAGCCGTCCGTGTGGCCGCCACCATGGACGCGCCGTTCGCGACTCCCTTCGGGGCCGTCGATCGTCGCGAGGCCGTGCTCGTTGAAGTGGTCGATACCGACGGTGCCGTCGGCTGGGGCGAATGCGGTGGCCCGGCAAGCATCGTCGAGCCCGCCGTCGCCGACTTGCTGGCGCCGGTCGTCCTCGGTGCCGATGCACGCGATTGTCGGGGCGTATGGCAATCGCTTTGGGCCGCGGTGCAGCCGTGGGGGCGCCGTGGCGCGGTGGTCGGAGCCTTGTCGGGCTGCGACATGGCCCTCTGGGACCTCGCCGCCCGCCGCATGGGATGTCCTGCCGCATCGCTGTTCGGGGGCATCCTGCGCGACCGGTTCCCCTGTGCCGCACCGGCATTGAACAATGGGAACGGTCCCGAAACGGGACGTATTCCGCGTATGGTGGACGAGGCCGCGGAACTCTTCGAGCAAGGCTATCGGGCGTTATCGGTCCATCTGGGCCGGAATCTGGCGCACGACCGTGCCGTGGTGCGGGGGCTGCGCAAGGCGATGCCGGATCGGGCGTTCACCGCTCATGGTCACGGTGCCTACGACCTTCCCGAGGCGCTTGCGATCGCCCGGGTGCTCGAGGATGAGGGATTCAGCGTGTTCGAGGAGGCGTTGTCCCCGGATCATCCCCATCTGTACACCCGCCTCGCGGCCCACGCCCGCATCCCGCTGTCGGCGGGACGATTTCTGCAAACCCGTCACGATGTGCGCGACCTGCTCGACGCGGGCGGCGTTTCCATCGTGCATGTGGACGCGGCATGGTGCGGTGGACCGACCGAGGCGGGACGCATTCGCTCGCTGGCCACCGCCGAAGGCATCAACGCGACTCCGGTCGGGGGGATCACGGCGATCGGCTTCGCCGCGATGATGCATTTCCTCGCCTCCGATGTCCGGCAACCGGGTCGGGTGGATGTGCCTCCGCAGTTGCTCCGGCGCCACGGCGGCGTGGAGTTGCTGCGGGACCGTATCGCACCTGGCTGCTTCTCCTTCGAGGACGGCATCGCGCGCTTGCCGTCCGGCGATGGCTGGGGAGTGGTTCCCGATCCCGACGCGCTGCGTGCGCACACGGTTTCGGTGCGGGAAGTGGGCGCGTGAGCCGGACCCGATCCATCGACGATGCCCAGCGCATCCTTGCTGCGGCTTCGAGCGACGACACGGGGTACCGACGCCTCGGGTGGTTGTGCGATCGCATCGGCAACCGGTTGGCGGGTTCCGAGGGACTCGAGCGCGCGGTGCGATGGAGCGCCGAGACCCTAAGCGCCGACGGGTTCGACCGGGTTTCCGCCGAGCCGGTGATGGTGCCCCGCTGGGTGCGGGGGCACGAGTCGTTGGTGCTGCGCGCACCGGAATCACGTGCCTTGCCGATGCTCGGGCTCGGCGGGAGTGTCGGCACGCCGCGGGCCGGCATTGAAGCTCCCGTTTTGGTGGTGGGGAGCTTCGACGAACTCGCGGCACAGGCGCGGGACGTGCGGGGACGCATCGTCTGCTTCGATGTTCCGTTCACCTCCTACGGCGCAACCGTTGCCTACCGCGCCCGAGGGGCATCCGAAGCCGCGCGGCTCGGGGCCGTGGCGGTGCTGGTGCGCTCGGTTGGCCCGACCAGTCTCAGGACGCCTCACACGGGCTCGCTGTCCTATGCCGCCGATGCTCCGCGCATCCCGGCCGCGGCGATAACCATCGAGGATGCGACGATGCTTGCCCGCATGCAGGCGCGCGGCGAGTCGATCCGGGTGCACCTGCGCATGGCGGCGCGCCAACTACCGGATGTCGAGTCGGCGAATGTCGTGGCGGATCTGATCGGAACCGAGCAGCCCGAGGAGATCGTCCTGCTCGGGGGACACTTGGACTCCTGGGATGTCGGGGCCGGCGCGCACGATGATGGAGGGGGCTGCATGGCCGCGTGGGAAGCCGTTCGCCTGCTCAAGGCGCTCGGCCTGCGCCCGCGTCGCACGGTCCGGGTCGTGCTCTTCACCAACGAGGAAAATGGGTTGCGCGGAGCCACGGAGTACGCCAAGCGTCATCGGATCGAGGTTCCAAGACACGTGCTCGCGGTGGAGTCCGATTCGGGAGTCGCGGACCCCAAGGGATTCGGTCTTTCGGCCCGTACGCCCGGTGGCTACGTGCGTGCGAAATCCCTGCTCGAGCCGCTCCTCGCGCCCTTCGGAGCGGGTTCGATCACCGATGGGGGAGGCGGCGCCGATGTCGGGCCGTTGGGCGCGGCGGGAGTTTCGACCATGGGTTTGTCGGTGGATATGTCGCTCTATTGGTCGATCCACCACACGCCCGCGGATACGTTCGACAAGGTCGACCGCGCCGCGTTCGGGCGGTGCGTCGCCGCCATGGCGATTGTCGCGAAGGTGGCCGCCGATACGGAGGACCGCTGGTGAACGAACGAACCATCGAGGTGGTTGCGAACGTCGAGGGCATGGTGCCGCTTGGCGCACCGGAAGGGACGTTGCTGGTCACGGCTATCGAGCGTGCGACGGCCCGTGGGCTCGTGGTCGCCGAGGCGATCGGAGCCGCGCTCGGGCCGGTGGTTTCGGTGCGCGAATCCGGTGATCGGCGCATTTCGGCAGGGCCGTACCCCTTGTCCTTGGAACCGGTGCGCGCGGATGGCTTCGGGGGAACTTCGGTCGGGACCACCTCGACACCGTCGGAGGCACGCGTCTCCCTTTCCGTGAACGTGGTTTTCCGTCTCGTCTGAAGCTTTCCGGGGCGTGATAGAATCCGGCGGCATGCCCGGACCGCTTCACGTCCTCCTCACGAACGACGACGGGGTGCATGCTCCAGGGCTCCTCGCGATGCGCCATGCCCTTGCCGCGGTTGGCTTCACGGTGACCGTTTGCGCTCCGGACCGGCCGCGGTCCGCATCGGGCCATGCGATCACGTTGCACAAGCCCCTGCGATGCAACGCCGTTTCCCTCGCGGACGCGTCGCCGGCGTGGTCGTGCTCCGGGCTTCCCGCGGACTGCGTGTTGCTGGCATTTTCGCAATTCGCTCCGGAATCCGGTGCATTCGACATCGTGGTGAGCGGAATCAATCATGGCCCCAACCTCGGCTGGGACGTCACCTATTCGGGCACGGTCGCGGCCGCGATGGAATCGGTGATCAAGGGCGTGCCTGCGATCGCGGTTTCGATGGCGAGCTACGAACCCGCGCCGCACTGGGAAACGCCGGCACGGTACGTCGCGGGAGATTTGGTCGAGCGAACGGTCCGCGAGGGACTTCCCTCCGCCACCCTCCTCAATGTGAACGCTCCCAATGTTCCCGAACACGCGGTACGCGGTGTTCGGGTCACTCGGCAAGGCGAACGCCACTACAGCGACCAACACGAGGCGCGCCTCGATCCGAACGGGGCGCCGTATTACTGGCTGGCGGGAACCCCCGAGGATTACAACCCGGCCGCCGGCACCGACATCGAGGCGGTGAAGTCCCGCTACATTTCGGTGACCCCGGTGCACCTCGACCTCACCAACCCGCACTTCCTCGACCCGTTGCGCGCCTGGGGAATCGAAGAGGAACGTTCCGCGCCCTAGTCGGGCTCGATCTGGTCCGCGATGCTCGGGGCGAATCCCACGGCGAGCAACCCGGTGGGCGAGGTCCAGTAGTGTTCGTGGACGGTTTCCGCGAATTCCCGAAACCACGGATCCTCGGCCACTTCATCCGGGTCCGCGGCCCGATTGCGATCCAGGAATGCGACGAGTTGGTCGCGTTCGGCTGCGCGATCCCCTTCGAAGAGCGCGATGAAGAAATCGGCGACCCCGATCGCCGAGGGGGCGGCGGCCTCGGCATCCCCGGGCACGACTTGGTCGGCCAAACGTTCCAGGACCTCGCGCCTCGGGGAATCCAGCATGGTGGATCGTTCCTCGGGCGACCCAACCGTTCCTGCGCGCTCCTACCGGCCCCATGTCACCATGCATCTGTGACCGAGGTCACGGCGCGGCAAGTGCCCACGCGCGCACAATCGGATCGAGGAGATTTTCGATATGGCGCGCCCACAAACGGTGCCTTGCGGCACCATCGACCACTTGATTCGTCTGCCCGAGGACGCCGCATCCGAGCGGATCGGAAGGGGCCTCGCTTGGTCGATCGGTACCAATGTCGTGGTGCTGTGCATCGCGACCGTCGCTTCGTCGATCCCCTCGGTCCGGTCCGGTCCGGGGCAACGGACTCCGTACTGGCAGTTCACGTTCGACGACCCCAAGTCGTTGACCCAACCGGTGGCCCTCCCGAAGCGACCCGAGATCCGCCCCATGCCGAAGCTACCGGACCTACGGCGAAAGATCGTTCGCGAGAAGCCAATCCCGCGGATGACGAAGCCCCCGGTGGCTCCGGTGCCGCGGACATCGCCAACGGTTCGGACCCCGCCGATTTCCAAGGTGGCGCAGGCGTCGACCGAACGCCCGGATCGGAGCACTTCCAATCCAGCACCCGCGGATGCGACCACGGTGGTTCGGCCCCGAGATGCCAACTCCGAGCCGACCCGCTCCGCGGTCACGGCTGCGACTCCATTTGGGCGCAACTTCGCCGCGGAAACGGTGGCGCCCGGCGCAAGTGCCCCGGCGATTTTGGTCGGAACTCCCCGCGCTGCGGATCCGGAAGCCCGGTTGGCATCGGAACGGACCGGGCGGGTTGCCTCGGCGTCGGAGGGAGCTGCCGGAACGGTCGCCGCGAGCGGCGCATCGGCCCCCGCCGGGGCGCCCGTGGCCACTTTGGCCGCGCGCGGATTGACATCGGGGACGGTCGCTGGCGTCGGCGTGCGTGGCGGGGTGGTTTCGCTCGGATCGGGTGGAATGTCGGTTTCCATGTCGACCGCGGTGGTGGCCCCTCCGAGTTTCGTGGGGCGAAGGGGTCCGGCGATCGGGTCGACCCGTATCCAATCCGATCGGGCGGTCGTGCTGTCGACCGCGCTTTCGGAAACGGGCAGCGCGCCGTCGGGCCTTGCCACCATGGAGGCGTTTCGCGGAGTCGTTCAAACATCCATCGCTTTGCGGCCGTCGTCTGCTTCGACGGGTCCCGCCGCGTCGAGGCGCGCGGCCGGTGGCGTTGGCATCGGAGCGTCCTCGCAGGGAGACGCGGCCACGGTCGGACCTTCCGGATACGCGGTC
>JBJTRZ010000166.1:0-2421 GCA_046076415.1 Armatimonadota bacterium | reverse complement strand
GGACACCGCTGCGGCCGCCCTCGCGGTGGCCCTCGATGCGGAAAAGCTGATCCTGATGACCGATGTCGAAGGGCTGTACCGCGACTTTTCCGACAAGGACAGTTTGATCTCCGAACTCACCGCCGAGGAAGCCCGCTCCATGATCGCCTCCGGATCGGTCGACAAGGGCATGATCCCCAAACTCGAGGCGTGCGCCACCGCGGTGGAGGACGGCGTCCCGCGTGCCCACATCATCGACGGGCGCCGTGCGCACGCGCTGCTCATCGAGATTTTCACCGAGAGCGGCATCGGGACCATGATTCGGTGATTGCTTCCGGAGTCGTGCGCGAGGCGGGTGCGAGCGACGTTGCGGGAATCGTGGATCTGATCCACTCCGCGTTCGCGGAGTCCGCCGCGTGGGATCGCCCTTCCTCGGCCCTTTTGGAGCGCGAGGACGACTGGAGGGACGCGATCGAAGCGGATCGGTTTCGCGTGCTGGTGCGCGTGGACGATGCGGGGCCGATCGGGGTGCTGAGGTACCAATCGGACCCGGACGGCTGGTGGAGTTTCGCGCGCGTCGCCGTGTCGCCGGTGGTTCGGCGCCGTGGAATCGCGCGGGGATTGCTGCGCGCCTTGGAGCAGCGGGCGAACGAATTCGAAGCGGTGGGTCTGCGGTGCACCTCGCGGGCGGAGGACGGCGAAGGACAACGGTTGTACCCGGCGTGCGGTTTCGTCGAAGCGGGGCGGTCCATCGTGATGCGTTCCGGCGCGGAGATTCCGGTGGTACGTTGGGAAAAACGGCTGGAAATGGCCGTCGAGAAGTGAATCGCGTGGTGTTGCGGGAGGCGACGATCCAGGACGCGGCGCTGGTGTACCGGGTCACTCGATCGGCGTTCGTGGAATATGCCGGGGATGTTCCGCCTCCGAGCGCATTGTTCGAGACGCTCGAGGAGGTGCGCGACGACTTCGCGCGGGGGTGCGGTGCGGTACTGGCGACGCTGGTCGAATCGGATGGAGGCGATGCGCGCCCGGTGGGGTGCGTGCGCTACCGTCTGGGAAAGGGTGGAGTGCATTTCTTCCGGCTGGCGGTCGCTCCGTCGGCTCGGCGCCGCGGAATCGCGAGGGCCTTGATCGGCCGGGTGGAGGAGATCGGACGAAGCCGGGGATGCGTTCGGGCGACCTGCCACGTACGAACGGGTGTTGCGCGCAATGTCGCGATGTACGAGGGCATGGGCTACGCGCTTGCGGGCGAGGATATGCAGATTCGCGGAGGATTCGTCATCCGCGTGGGTGTGATGGAGAAGCGGTGGATTTCCGGAGGGGACACCGCGCACGGGAGCGAGGCGAAATGACGACGGAAACGGCGGCAAGGCACATCGAACCGGAATTGGACGGGGTCGAGGCATGGGACGCGAACCACGTGATGCGCACGTACGCGCGGCAACCGGTTCGCTTCGAACGCGGGGAGGGCGCGTGGCTGTTCGACGCGGCGGGCGAACGTTACCTCGATTTCCTATCGGGGATCGCGGTCTGTTCGGTCGGGCACTCGCACCCGGTGCTCGTGCGCGCGGTGCAACGCCAAGCGGCCCAGTTGATCCATGTCAGCAACCTGTACCTCACCGCGCCGCAGGCGCTTCTCGCCCGGCGCCTCGTCGAACTCTCCGATTTCGAACGGGTTTTCTTCTGCAATTCGGGCGCCGAGGCGAACGAGGCGGCCATCAAGCTTGCGCGCAAGTTCGGTCGCACCACCGGCGGGGTATCGAAAACCGGCATCGTCACCGCGCGCGGGTCGTTCCACGGCCGAACCCTGGCCGCGGTGACCGCCACCGGACAGCCGAAGTACAGCGAACCCTTCGCTCCCTTGCCGGCGGGTTTCACCTACGTTCCGTTCAACGACGCCGACGCGTTGCGCGCGGCGGTCGGTCCCGACACGTGCGCGATCCTTTTGGAGCCGATTCAAGGCGAAGGGGGCATTCGGCCCGCCGATCCGGACTACCTGCGGACCGCGCGCGAACTCGCCGACACCCACGGGGCGTTGCTCATCTTCGACGAAGTGCAGACCGGCATGGGGCGAACCGGACGCATCTGGGCGTACCAACGCTACGGAGTGGTTCCGGATGTGCTGACGTCGGCGAAGGGATTGGGCGGCGGAGTTCCCATAGGTGCCTGCCTCGCGCGGGGGGCGGCCGCCGAAGTTTTGGTGCCGGGCGACCACGGATCCACGTTCGCCGGCAATCCGCTCGCGGCCGCGGCGGCGAACGCGGTGCTCGACATCATCGCCGATGAGCGGTTGTGCGAGAACGCGGTTCGGACCGGAGACACTTTGTTCCGAGGGTTGCGTGCGCTGTCCGAGCGACATCCGGAAACCATCGGAGAGCCGCGAGGCATGGGATTGATGGTGGGGGTCGAGGTGAAGCGGCCCGTCGCGCGGCGCATCGTTGC
>JBJTRZ010000165.1:0-3886 GCA_046076415.1 Armatimonadota bacterium | reverse complement strand
ATGCTCGCCGTGACGAACAGATCGCGGTCGCCGATGGAGAACGGCTTGGCCAGGGTAAGGAGGAGACGCCGGGCGATGACCACCGCCTCCTCGGCACTGGCAAGTCGTGTCAACAGCACCGTGAATTCGTCGCCTCCCATCCGGGCCACGACATCGCCTCCGCGCACTTGCTCCTGCAGGCGCGACGCCACGGCCCGCAGCAGCGCATCGCCGACGGCATGGCCGAGGGTGTCGTTGATCTGCTTGAAGCCATCGAGGTCGATGAAGAGCAGTCCGAGCAGGCGGCCCGGCCGCAAACGGGAAAGCGATTGGCTGACCCGTTCCAGGAAAAAGTTGCGGTTGGGCAGATCGGTGAGCGGATCGTGGCGCGCCTGCCACTGGGCGCGCGTGGCCGCCTCGACCCCGTCGTGGACGTCGCGCGAGGTGCAGAGGAAGCGTGCCGGCCGCCAGGAGGGGTCTTCCATTTTCCGGCACCGGGTCTCAAGCCACCGCCATCCTCCATCCGCGCATCGTAGGCGCCATCGCAGGGTGGCGTCGCCACCGCGGCGGATCTGTGCCCGGACTTGCATCACGTGCCGCCGGTCGTCCGGGTGCACCCACGACATATCCGCCTCGCCGGCCGCGGCTTCGGGCGTGATTCCCGTCAGTCGCGTCAGCGCGGGGGTGACATAATTGGGGCGGAAATCATCGACATGGAGGCTGACGAAATCGTCGAGCAGTTCCAACGTCTGGCGAAACCGGATTTGGCTGACCGGCAGCCGCGAAAGATCGATCAGGAAACCTTTGATGCTGGCGCCCTCGCGCTTGCCGCAGAGCAACACCGCGGTCCAGCCGCCATCGCCGGAGCGCAATCGGCATTCGAACGACAGTCGCTCGACGTCTCCCGACTGCAGCCGTTGCATGGCCCGTTCCGCCCCGGGTACATCGGCGGGATGGATCCGCGCTCTCCACGGAAGTGCGGACGACGCACCCGTCCATCCGAGCATGCGCCGGGCATCCTCGGAGAGGATCCCCGAGCCGTCGGCGCGGATTTCAAAGAATCCATCGACCCATCCGGGCATCAGATCCGTGACACTGGTCGGGTCCAAAAACGCCGAGACGGCGTCGGGCTCCGGCAGGCTGCTAGGGTCCATCCTGAACATCCTCGGCAGGTTCGCCTTGGATCTTCAGGGTGCTTCGCCGGATTTTTTCCCGTTTTTTCGAACGTCAGCGCGGCGGCGTGAGTCGGGTCCGGGCAATGGCAAGCGCGGCGATGGATTTCATATCTTGAATCGACCCGTCGGCGATCCATTGATCGATCTCGGTCCAAGTGGCGGGAACCACCTCGACGAACTCGTCGACATCGCCATCCTTGCGTTCGGTCACCAAATCCTCGGCGAGGAAGCAGTGGATGATTTCGGTGGCGTAGCCAGGTGCGACCCATGCCGAAAAGAGCGGAGTCAAGCGGCCCGGCACGCGACCGATCTCCTCCGCGCATTCGCGAACCGCACATTCGGCGGGGTCCTCGCCCTCCTCCATTCCCCCCGCGGGAATTTCGAGGAGCGGCCGACCCGCGGCCAAGCGAAACTGACGTACGAGCAGGACCCGGCCATCGTTGTCGACCGGCACCGCCGCGATCGCTCCCGAGTGTTCGACGATCTCGCGCTGGGCGGTGCGCCCGTCGGGGAGGACAACCGTATCGACCCGCAGGTTGACGATGCGTCCCTCATGGATACGGTGCGACTCGACCACCGATTCGTTCAGGTCCATGGGCACCTAATCTTCCACCGGGGATTCTCGTTCCCGCGGAGAGGACAACCATTCCGGAACGACGTACGGAGGGAGATCCCGGTCGAATTGCCCCGCGGCCAGTCGGTCGGGCAATTCGCGGGTCGCCGTGGCGAGCACGCGATCCAGCTCCGCCTCGTCGGCTTCGGGGTCGAGCACGGAATATTCCGGAAGCCAACGCACCCCCGAATCGTCGACCACGAACACGGCCCACAGGGGATCGTCCTCGTCGCCCGTGGCGTCCCAGACCGTGCACACCCGACCGCCGGGCGCAACCCAGGCGAGCGAGCATTCGGTTTCGAACACATCGAGGGAGCGCGCCGCGGGCAACAACTTCAGCCAGTTCAATGGATCCGGAGCCCCGTCGTCGTCGCCTTCGATCTCGCCGCATTCGGCCTGCAACACGGCGTCGAACCACGCGTGACGCGCCTCGAGCGCGGCGAATTCCGGATCTTCCGGGGTATGCAGCGGCATGGTCAGTCCCAGATCGGGCGCCAATTGCGCGGGTAGCGTGTGGCCTCGTTGAGGCGCGCCATTTCGTCGTCCGTCAACCGGTAGCCCACCACGCCCAGCAATTCGGCGAGCTGATCCGGTGTGTTCGCGCCAACGATCGGGGCGGTGATGACGGGATTGCCGAGCATCCACGCGAGCGCTGTTTGCGCCACCGTCTTGCCGTGCGCGGACGCCACCGCGTCGAGTTCCGCGAGCACCGCCCAGCCACGTTCGTCGCCGTAGCGTCCGAGCGCGCCGTCGGCGCGCACCGACGCCGGACGGGGAGCGTCCGCACGGTACTTGCCCGTCAGGAAACCCCCGGCCAAGGGGGAGTAGGGAATGACCCCGAGGCCATGGTGCCGGCACAACGGGCCCGCCTCGATCTCGAAGCCCGCCCGCTCGATCAGGCTGTACTCGGGTTGGTAGCAGTCGAAACGCGGGAAGCCCTGCTTGTCGGATTGCCAAAGGGCTTCCATCAGGCGCCAAGCCGGATAGTTGCTCGCACCGATGTAGCGGACCTTGCCCTGGCGGACCAAATAGTCCATCGCGGAAAGCGTTTCCTCGATCGGAGTGGTCAGATCGGCCCAGTGGCATTGGTACAGATCGATGTGGTCCACCTTGAGGCGCCGAAGCGAATCCTCGCAGCAACGGATCACCCGTTCGCGGGACAATCCCTCGCCGTTGGGGCCGTCGGTCATGCGCCCGCGAACCTTGGTGGCGATCACGAGGCGGTCGCGATTGCCACGGTCGCGCATCCAATCGCCGATGATCTCCTCGCTGCGGCCGCCCGTGGACGCATCGCCGGCCCAGTTGGTGTAGATGTCGGCCGTATCGATGAAGTTGCCGCCCGCGGCGACGAACGCGTCCATCACGGCATACGAAGTGTCGACATCGGCGGTCCAGCCAAACTGCATGGTGCCGAGGCATAGCTCGGAGACCTTGAGCCCCGTGCGCCCCATCTTTCGGGTATTCATGCGGGCAGTGTACCTTGGGGCAAAGAGAGCGACCTACGCAGGGTGCATGACGTCGCTCTCGTCTTCCGGAAGCATGGCCGCCGCGCCCGCGGCCACGCCCGCCGCGAAAAAGATCGGGTCGTCGTCGAGCCCGCGGCCCATGCTCGAAACACGCAATCCCGACGCGCGGAGGACGTCCATTCCCGGAGCCGTGTCGACCCCCAGAACCCGGTGGCGCGCTCCCAGCGGACCGCTGCGCGCCGATTCGATCAAATCCGGGCGATGCGACGGAAACGCCAGGGTGGCGCGACGCTGCGCGAACGTTCCCAGCGCGGTGACCGTATGGTGGGAAATGCCGCGATGCCGGGCCCGCGGATCCGCGTCGGAGCACCGGGCGACGGCCGATACGCGGGCACCGAGCGCGCCTGCCGTATCGCACCACGCCCCCTGATCGATCCCGGAAAATCCGTACGGAGTGCCGGTCCCGGCGTTGCCGGGCCCCTGCGAAACCACCACCAGGTCCACGCCGAGCAGCACCCGGGCGGCCTGGAGCGCGGAGGCGAGGCCGACACATTCCAAATCGGCGCCGAACGCCTGACCGCTCGAGACGGTGGCGTGGATCCAACCCGCCGCGCGCAGTTCCCGGAGCACGTTGGAGAACGCGATGGGCAACG
>JBJTRZ010000164.1:0-1978 GCA_046076415.1 Armatimonadota bacterium | reverse complement strand
CTGCTGGCGGACGATACCGCACCAACCTTTCCCGACATCGATCGGGATCGATTGCGCTTTCTGGAAACCCGGCAGGCGCGCCAAGCCGCCGAGGACGTTCCTTTGGATTCCAAGACGCGCCTGAGCATCCAAGGACTTCCGGGAACGGGCAAAACCTGGGCGTTGCTTTCCATCGCACGGCACCACGCCGCCGCCGGCAAGCGGGTCTTGTTCCTGTGCTACAACCAAGTCCTGCATGCGGATCTGCAACGGATCGGGGCCGGCATCGACGCGAGCACGTTCCGGGAGCACGTCGACTTCCACACCCTTTTCGGTTTCTACGAACAGTTCGCGGCAAACGCCCGCATCGAACCGTCCACGTACGACGACGCCACGGCGGAAATCTGGATCGCGTTGATGGCGGAGGAATTGGCCGCGCACCCGGATCGCCCGGTCTACGACCTGATCGTGGTCGACGAGGCGCAGGATATGCTCGACCCGCTCGAGCCCGTGCTGCGCCACTGCATCGCGGTCGACGGGAGCATCGTGGTGGCGGTGGGACTCGGTCAGGAACTCTACCGGGAAAGCGCCGATTGGCTCGACCGTTTTCAATCGGTTGCGAAGGAACAGCGCTACACGGATGTCTATCGGACCCCGGCCGCCAGTTTCTGCGTGGCTCAGGCCCTGCGCGAATCGGCCGTGGACGAAAAGCTCATCTGCCCGAACATTCGCCGCATCGTCGACGGCCACTGCGTCGTTCCCGCCTTCCTGCAGGTCGATTTGCGCAATCCCGGAACCACCGTTCCCGCGCTCTCCGTGATCCCGGGTCCCGCACGGCCCGGCGATGATCTGGAAGCCCACTGGTCGAGGGAGTTGGGCAAAGTTTTCGAATCCGCCCGGAGACGACTGCGCGGCGACGAGGTTCCCCGGGACATTCTGTTTCTATTGCCCAGCAGCAAGTCCGTGTTGCGCAATCCGTTGATGCGGGCGATCGGCGATGCGGGGTTTGGCGTGGCGGACCTGATCGGCGACAAGCAACGCGTGCCGGCACCACAGGAGGTGCGCATCTCCACCTACCACAGCGCACGTGGTGTCGAGGCGCGCGTCGTGGTTCTGTTGGATTTGGCGAAATTGCTCGAAAACAACCCAAATCATCGCAACGCGCAGACCCTCGCCTACATCGGATTGACCCGTTCCCTTCGCGATACGATCCTTGTCGAGGAGCGCGAACGGCGGTCGCGGATTGGCGAGATGATCGAGGAAATTGGGGAACGGGTTCGGTACGAAATCGATCGCGAACGGCCCCGGTTCCTCGAATTGAACCAAGCGAATCTACCCGACGGGTATTTCGCCGATGATGGCGACGATCCGCCGATCGACTGACGAACCGACCCGTCGAACCGCAATCGATGGCGATCGACGGCGGCGGCAAAATGCACCGAACGATCGGTTTTGGTCCGAGCGACCGGCGACAAGCGCGGGGTGCGCGGGCAGGACCGGATGTCGACGGCGGGTTGCGTGGGCCCGGTACGGCCGCCCACGGAGACAGGCCAAGCCGCACTGGACCAGCCGAATTGCAGGGCCCGCAGTGCCGCCCCGCACCCACCGCCACTCGAAGGCCCCCCATGCCCCGAACCCACGCCCGTCCACCGGACGTCCTGATGATCGCGGTGGACGACCTCAACCACTGGGTCGGCCCGCTCGGTCGCAACCCCGCCGCCCGCACGCCCCACCTCGATCGCCTCGCCGCCCGGGGCGTTACGTTCACCAACGCCCACTGCCCCGCGCCGGTGTGCAACGCCAGCCGCGCCGCCATCCTCTCCGGCCGACGCCCCCATGAAACCGGCATCTACGACAACGGCATCGATTGGGAACGGCGCATTCCCGACGGCACGACGCTCCCCGCGCAGTTCCTTCGCCACGGCTACGAAGTGCTCGGTGCCGGCAAAATCTTCCACACCAACACCTGGAAACCGCGCGAATGGAGCGGGTACGAACG
>JBJTRZ010000163.1:0-6214 GCA_046076415.1 Armatimonadota bacterium | reverse complement strand
TCCGGCGACCGCCGGCCTGCTCGCCGAGGCCAAGGTCCGCGCCGCCTGGGAGGACTACGCGACCCAGCGCGCGGTGCCCGCTCCCAATCCGTTCCTCGTCGCGTTCGGTCAGCCCAAGCGGGAAACGGCGTGCGCGTGCGAACGGCAAGGCGCGCCGACATTGCTGCAGGCGCTCGAACTGCTCAATGGCGAGGAGACCTACCGGCGGCTGCGCGACGGTGCCGAGGCGCTCGCCGCCCTCTCCGACACCGATTTGCTCGAGACGTTGACCCTGCGCGCGTTCGGGCGCTTGCCCGACAAGGCCGAGAAGGATGTCGCCGCGGGATTTCTGGGACGCCGCCCCAACCGTCGCGATGCGGTGCTCGATCTGGCGTGGGCGCTGATCTCCACGCGCGAATTCCTCTTCCAACACTGACAGGATGCCCGTAGCGATGCCCCGATTATCGACACTGTGGTTCGCCGCGCTGGTGGCGCTGGCCTGGGCCGCCGCGCCCTCGCGCGCCGACGGCGTGGATTTCGCCCGCGAGGTGGCGCCGATCTTCGCACGATCCTGCGTGGCGTGCCACGGCGAACGGATCGCGCTGGGCGGATGGCGCGCGCACACGGCCAAGGCGCTGCTCGCGTCGGGGGCTTCCGGAAAGCCATTGATCGTTCCCGGCAAACCCGAGCGATCCGGGCTGCTTGCGCGGCTTCGCTCGAAGGATCCGGTGGCACGGATGCCGCAGGGCGACGATCCCCTGCCGGCGGCGCAGGTGGCGGTCGTGGAGCGGTGGATCCGGGAGGGAGCCCGGGTGGGCGGAGTGGACCCCACCGCGCCGCTGGCGGGGCTGGGCGGCCCGATCGCGCACCCTTCGGCGCCCAAGACGTATCCCGCGCCGGTGCCGGTGCTCGCGGTGGCGCTGTCGCCCGATGCACGTTTGGTGGCGACGGGCGGCTACCACGAGGTGGTGCTCTGGAATGTGGCGGACGGCGGTTTGGTGCGCCGGATCGATCGCTTGCCGCAGCGGATCCAGTCGATTCGTTGGTCGCGCGACGGACGATCGTTGCTGGTGGCGGGGGGATCCCCGGGATCGTACGGCGAGGCGTCGGTGGTGGCGATCGATGGCGTGAAGCGTTCGGTGCTGTCGCTGTTTCCCGATATCGCGCTGGCGGCGGCGTGGTCGCCCGATGAGCGAACGGTGGTGGCGGGGGGCGCGGATGCGTCGGTGCGCGCCGTGGACGTGGCGACGGGCAAGGAGCGGTGGCGGCACAAGGTGCACGCCGATTGGGTGACCGGCATCGGGTTCACCGGCGACGGCAAGTATGTGGCGAGCTCGGGCCGGGACAAGGTGGTCAAGGTGTACGAGGCGGCCTCCGGAACCTTGTTCACCACGTACGGCGGGCACAACCGCAACATCGGTCGGTACCGCGGCCAGTCGCCCGTCTGGGCCGTGGCGTTTCCGGAAGGGTCGCCGCAGGTGCTCAGCGTGGGCGGCGGAGCCTGGGTGCAGGTATGGGAACCGGAAAAGGCGATGCTCGAAACCGGCGACGCGGGCGACATGGAGGAACGGTTTCAAACGCGCAGCCATGCCCGGCATCTGGCCCATGGGCTATCGGGTTCGGTGTTCGCGATGGCCACGGCGGGGGGGCGCGTGTTCGTGGCCGGCGAGGATGGGAAGGTGGCGCTGGTCGATCCGACCGGGGCGCCCGCGCCGAAACGGGTCGATGTGGGGGCGGATTGGATCTATGCGCTGGGAACGGATCCCGCGGGGCGCGTGCTGGCCGCGGGTGGCTACGACGGCACGGTGACCCTGATCGACCCGTCCACCGGCACCGCGATGCGCAGGTTCGTGGCGGCGCCGGGATGGAAACCGGCCGGTCGGTGAGCGTGGCGCCGGGCGGAGCGCATCCGGTCCGGCGGCCCGATTCCTGCGGGAAGGCGGCACCATGAACATTGCGGGAAAGCCTTGGCGGACGATTTGGGAAAACCGTGAATCCGGGCATGTCGATGTGCTGGACCAACGGGTGTTGCCCCACCGGGTGGAGGTGCGGGCGCTCTCGGACCTCGACACGGCCGCCGAGGCGATCCGCGACATGACGGTGCGCGGCGCTCCGCTCATCGGTGCGACCGCCGGGTACGGAATGTGGCTGGCGGTGCGCGGGGCCGCGGAGGACCGTGTGGACGCGGTGGCGGCGGAGGCGCGTCGGGTGCTCGACGCCACGCGGCCGACGGCGGTGAATCTGCACTGGGCGACCCGCACGGTGGAGGCCCGGATCGTGGGCACGCCGGTGGGAGCGAAGCGGGACGTCGCGTTGGCCTGTGCGCGGGAGATCGTGGAGCAGGAGCTCGATCGTTCGCGGCGAATCGGCGAGCATGGGTTGGCTTTGATCGAGGCCATCGCCGCGCGCAAGGGGGGCGAGCCGGTCCAGGTGCTCACGCACTGCAATGCGGGATGGCTGGCGGCGGTGGATTACGGTACGGCGACGGCCCCGATCTATGCGGCGCAGGCGGCGGGAATCGCGCTGCACGTGTGGGTGGACGAAACCCGTCCGCGCAACCAAGGCGCCTCGCTCACCGCGTTCGAACTCTCCGAGCAGGGCGTGCCCCACAGCGTGATCGTCGACAATGCCGGCGGCCACCTGATGCGCCATGGCCAGGTGGATTTGTGCATCGTGGGCGCGGACCGGGTGGCGGCGAACGGCGACGCGGCGAACAAGATCTACACCTACCTCAAGGCGCTGGCGGCCCACGACAACGGTGTGCCGTTCACGGTGGCCCTCCCGTCGTCGACCATCGATTTCGATCTGGCCGACGGCGATGGCATTCCGATCGAGGAACGCGACCCCGACGAGGTGCGCTGCATCCAAGGTCGGTTCCCGGACGGATCCACCGGGCAGGTGCTGCTCACGCCCGATGCGAGCCCGGCGCGCAACTGGGGCTTCGATGTGACTCCGGCCCGGTTGGTGACCGCGTTCATCACCGAGCGTGGCGTGCTTGCGCCGGACCAACTCGGCCGGTTGCGATCCTGACGCGGACGGTGCCGGGGCGGCGTGTCAAACGTCGTCGGGGTCGCCGATATCGATGTGGAATCCGTAGACATCGGTGGTGAACACCGGGCCGCAGGCCATGCCCGACGAGCGCACCTCGAGCACCAGCCACCCGGCGCCCAGACCCATTTCGTCGACCTGCTCCCGCACCGTCTCCGGGTCCACCGCCTCCGATTCCGCGTCGGGCACGTGCAGGGCCAGCAACGTTTCGAATTCCGGCGATGTTTTGACGTATTCGCCCAGATCGCCGCTGTGCACGAACGCGAGGTGGGGGCAGTCGGTTTCGATCTCGCCGTTCCAAGCGGGATGGCCGCACGCGGGGCAGTGCACCTCGAAGCGGTTGCCGAAAGCGGTTTCGACGGCGGCGTAGGCGAGTTCGGGCATGGACGTTCCTTTCGGCGATCCCGTTCGCGGGATCCCGATTCGCCACTCCCGATCCCGCCACGAAATCGGAAACGCGCGCCGCGAAAACGTGGTTTTCAGTCGGTCGGGGTGGCGGCGCCGCGGACCATGCCCTTCATGTCGGGCGTGACCGAGGATCCGAGGATCAGGGTGATCGAACCCTCCCCGGGCTTGCCGAATTCACGGGCGAGTTCGCGCAATTGGTGGTCGCGCCACTTCCAGCGGCGTGCCCAGGTGCCGTCGGCGCGGGGAAGGCCGGCGTAGACGAAGCGGGCGCCCTTGGTGCCCGAAACCCAGGGGCCGGTGGGCTCGCCGTCGACTCGGAAGTCCACGGAGATCGTGGCGGGCGAGGGGACCATGTCGCCGTCGCGGCCGAGCAGCACGGGTTGCGTGCCGTCGGGGTCCTCGATCTCGAGTTGCAATGTCACCTGAACCGTCATCCCCGACCTCCCGGCCCCCGCCGCCGGGAGCACGTCACCTCGCGGGGTTGGCCCGCATCCACGCGCGCACGGCGTCGTGTTTGGGCGTGCGATCCAACTCGTGTTCGAGCAGACCAAACGACCCGTATCTACCGAATACCCCCATGCTGGCGTAGAGGCAACACAAATCTCCGCCGGCAACGTCGCGCCAGCGGTCCAAATAGTGGGAATAGATACGTCCCAACCGGGGATGGCGGTTCGCCGCGGTCAACACTTTCGTCAGCGCATCGTCGCTTTCGGCCCCCGCGATTCCCACCGCGTGTTGTCCGGCTTCGTAGGCGACGAGGCGCACTCCGGCCGTTCGCGCCACGGTGCGGTGGTCGCGCATCCAACGGGTGCACTCCTCGAGTCCGGGCCCCGCCAAATGGTCGAGCACGCCGTCGACACCGCCCCGCACGACGGCGGCGGCGCGGGAGGGTTCGATATTGAACGTGTCGTAGGGGGCGATCGCCAGCGCATCGCAGTGCTTGCCCGCGTCGCGGAAACCCAGCTTCACCCCGGCGATGTAGGCATTGGCGGCTTGGGTCGCCATCACGCGCACGGTGCGGGCCCGGTTGCGGAACCCTTCCTCGAAGCGATCGAACACTTCCACCGAACGCAGGGCGGACCAGCGCCAACCCGCTTCCCAGGGTTTGTCGTGCAGGCGCCGTTCGATACCGCGCGCCTCCGCGAACGTCGTTTGCGAAAATCCGCCGTTCCACAGTTCGTTGGAATATTCCAACCACACCCGAAGGCCGGGGGCGAGGCGCTCGCGCACGAGGGCCCCGGTCCGCCGCACGAACTCGTCGTCGGCTTGGTGCGGAATGCAGATCCACGGATCCGCCTCCAGCGCGTTCGCGAGGTCGATGCAAGTCTCGAGCGGAACGCCGCGATCTCCCCAGGCGCAATCCGCGACCCGGGGCCGATCGCTCCAGTGCGCCAACGGACTGCCGTTGGTGTGTTGCCAGTCCATGAAACGCACCGCCGCCATCCCGCGCCATCGATCCAGGAACTCCCTCCGGAATCCGCCGGGACCGGGGGTTTCGCCCACGCGGACGCAGCGCAGGGAGCGAATCGGATCGCTCGGGGCCGTGGCCCGGATTTGAATGAAAATGGCCCCCTTGGCGGAGTCGACATGGGCATCGATGCGCCCCGGCGCGGTGCGCACGGCGGTGGCCGCACCCGAGACCACGACCGTGCCGCGGCCCAGCCAGGTGAAGCGGTACTCTCCGGAGGGATAGCGCCCGCCGTCGATGGTGTAGAGCAGGGTTTCGGCGTGGCACCCGGATTCGAGGCGCCGCACATTGCCGCGGGCATCGAGATCGAGCGCGGGCCCTTTGCCCCACGGGGCGCCTTCGCGCTGGCTGATCCACGCCCGGGCCATGCGGAAACGGTCCGCGAACGGAAACTCGGTGCTCCAGTCGACCGGCGACGAGAGGTTGATGCCGAGCCGGGCGCGCGGAGCGGTCATCGCCGCGTCAAAGGTCGCGGACGCGGTCGAAATAGCGCAGGGACAGTCCGGCTCCAGCGGGAGAAGCGAACTCGGTAGGCCGTGGCGCACCCGGCGCCGCCACGCACGACACCATTTGCCCCTGCTCCATCTTGATGATCCCCAAGATCACGGATCCATCCGGCATGTGGGTCGTGGAGTGCGCGGGGTCCGTGGAGCCGTCGATGGTCGACTCCGATTCCATGAGCACGGTGAGATCCTCGACCACCACTTTCACATGGTCGGGATACACATGGAATTGGAAGCGGGACATGATGTCCTCCTGGGTCGGAATGCCATCGTTGAAGGCCCGCACCAGTTGCCATACGCCGACGAATTGGTTCACATCAACACTCACTGCCAGAATCCTCGTTGGAGCAAGCCATAATAGCACCTCGCGCATGCGGCAACGTCGGCGCCCGCGTCGTGCGCTCCATCGAAGCCTTCCAAGAACAAACGGTTGTGCAGCTCGTGCAGCGTGGGCCACTTCCAGTCACCGTACCGGCCGGGAATCTTGGTGAAGTGTTTGCCGGTTTCCATGGTGCACCGCATCGCGCTCGGATCGAACGGCGGCGTGCGGCCCATGCGGAAGTACTCGGCGGCGATCACGGGTCCGTCGAATGCCGCGTTGTGGGCCACGATCCGGCTTGCTCCAGCCGCGGCCGCGGCGAGCGCGTCGAGCACTCCGTGGATTTCCTCGCCCTCGGCGAGTGCGCGCTCCGTGGTGATGCCGTGCACGTTCGACGCGCCGGGGGGAATCTCGAATCCGTCCGGACGAACGATTTGGGAAACGAAACTATGCCTTATTGCCTTATCGTCCTCGATCACCCAGGCCGCC
>JBJTRZ010000162.1:0-5151 GCA_046076415.1 Armatimonadota bacterium | reverse complement strand
CGCTCGTCCCCGCCCTCCCGGGGCTCGACCGAGTGCGCGACCGCGCCGGAACCTGGTTCGAATCGCCCGCGCCATTGCCTTTGACGGATGCGTGCGGCCCCGGCGGACGCCCCCGCGAAGTCACGATCGACGTGCCCGAGGGAACGCAATCGATCCGCTTGCTGCTGGCCGCAACGCGCCGCGCTCCCGCGGGACGCATCCTCGGCCACGTCGAATGGACCACGGGCTCCCGACCCGGACGCCTCGAACTACGGTACGGAGTCCACATCGCCGGCGCGGACGATCCGACCGCCTGCACCGAGGCCACCGCCGCGCACGAGGGGCGATCGCTGGCCGGGTCGGCGCTGATCCTACGATCCCTTCGGGTGGAAACCGGCGGCGCGCGCCGCCTGGTGCTCCGGGCGGTGGACCCGGCCGCCGCGCCCGCGCTCTACGGCGTGGCGTGCCTCAACCCACCGCATTCCGGGAAAAATCTCGGAAAACACTGACCGGAACCTTCCAACGTTCCCGGTGGCTATCCCAACGGTCGGAATGCCAACCCCGCCTACGGATTGCCACCGCCGTTACCCATCCTGCCCGCCCCCAGCGGAAGGTTCATGAACGAATCGGGCACGTAGGGCACCTGCTTGTAGCCTTTGGGGGGCGCGAACCATTCCGCGGCCAACGGCCGTTCGTCGATCGAAACCACGTCGGTCCGCACGCGAATGGGTTTTCCCGCCATCTTGCCGAAGAAACCGCCCTCGAGGGTCTGGACCATCGAGACCCGCAACGGCAGACCGCGGATCGCCCGCATTTTCTCCAGCATCGGCTTGAGGAGGTTGGCGCCTGGAGCGCCGCCGGCGCCGCCGAGGAACGCGACATTTCCGCCCACATCCACCGCCTCCGTGGCCCAAACCTCGGTGCGGACGCGGACCACCGCGGTGCTCGCCGCGGCGGGCTTCGGTTTGGCGTCGCCGCTCCCGCCTCCCATCAGGCCGGACAAATCCGGCATCTTGATGCGAACGACCGCGTCCACCAACCACTGCTTCGCAAGCTTTCCCAAGATGGTCGACGTCTTGCCCGTCGGACGCACGGTGGCCTCCGTCTTGAAATCGACCATGCCGAGGAGCGGATTCGCCGCGGAAGACGCTTTCGCGGGGGAAGTGGCCGACCATTTCCGATCGGCGTCGTCGATGAAGATCATTCGCTGCGGGGTGACGATCACCGCCCCGTTTTCGGATTCGGTGCGCATCGCCCCGGCCTTGTACCGGACCGTGGCCTTGGCGGCACGCTTCTCGAGCCCGGAGGGTGCACTCGCGGAATTGGGAAGCGAGGGCGCGCCTTCCATGCGGGTTTCGGAGACCACGGTGGCATCGGCGAAGGCGGAAAGTGGGAGGCACACGGCCATCGCCACGATGACGGTTCCCGGCACGGGGTGCCTCATGCCGATCCTTCATCCTCGCCGCGGTAGGTGCATCCCGATGTGCACGTTTCATGGACCGTCACCCGCGCAAGCCCCGGCAAAGCGGGTTGCAAACGGTGCCAAATCCACTGCGCGATGTGCTCGCTGGTCGGGTTCTCCAACCCGTCCACTTCATTGAGGAACCGGTGGTCGAGCGCGTCGTGAAGCGGCGCGAACGCGGCCTTGATGTCGGCGAAATCCATCACCCAACCGGAAACGCTCCCGACTGGTCCGCACACCCCGATTTCGACGCGGAACGAATGGCCGTGGATGCGGGCGCACTTGTGGTCCGGGGGCACATTCGGCAGGCGGTGGGCCGATTCGAACGTGAACGACTTGAAAATCTCCATCGCATCCAGTGTACCTTCCGGCCACTACGGGATGCCGAGGTCCTTGTGGGTCTGGACGCTCAACCGCCATCGCGGGTGCCGAAGACAATACTCGATCGCCGCGGCGGTGTTCGCCGCCCGGCGCGGGCCGTCCATCGGTTGGAGGAAATGGTGGGAAAACTCCCAGTCGTCGAAACGCGAAGGTTCGTATCTGAGCTGCGGGAAAACCAATTTGAGTTCGTTCCCGCGACGAAGCACGGTTTCGGTGCCCGCCTTGGGACTGACGCAGATCCAGTCGATGCCGGGAGGTGGAAGGAGCGTGCCGTTGGTCTCGATCGCCACGACGAATCCGCGCGCATGCAACGCGTCCACCAAAGCGGTGTCGAGCTGCAGCAACGGCTCTCCCCCCGTGCACACGACATAGGGAACGCCGCCGCCGGGCCACGCCGCGAGCACGGCGTCGGCGAGCGCCTCCGCGTCGCCGAACTTCCCCCCGCCCGGCCCGTCGACCCCCACGAAATCGGTGTCGCAGAACGTGCAGGCGGCGGTGGCCCGATCGACTTCGCGGCCGCTCCACAGATTGCACCCGGAAAACCGGCAGAAGACGGAGACCCGCCCCGCATGGGCCCCTTCGCCCTGCAACGTCAGGAAGATCTCCTTGACCGCGTATCCCATCGCGTCCCGAACGTACCATGCCGCCGCGCTCGTCGGCAAAGGGAGGCGGCGTGATAGATTGGGGAACATGTCCACCATCCGACAAGCCCGCGTGGGCGAGATGATCCGACGCGATCTCTCCGAAATCCTGCGCAAGGAAATGCGCGATCCGCGGCTTGCCATGGTGAGCGTGACCTCGGTGGAGGTCGCGCGCGATTTCACGGTGGCGAAGGTCTTCGTGTCCGCCATCGGGACCCGTGAGGAAAAGGCCGCGGCGATCAAGGCGCTGCAAGGCGCGTCGGGCTTTCTTCGCGGCATGCTGGGGCGCATGCTCGAAATTCGCACCGTCCCCCATCTGGTGTTCCGCTACGACACGGGCATCGAACGGGGCATCCGCATGTTCGAGGTGCTCGAAGGCGAACGCAAGGAGTTCGCCGAACTGCCGGGCACCGACGCGGAGCCGGCCGAAACTTCCAGCGCCGCGAGCCAAGACGAATCCCTTTAGGGGTCAGCCAAACGCGATCAAGGTCGCGATGGTCGCAGTGCCGTTCTGCAGCACATGCGCCACGATCGCGGGCAGCAACGACGACCGTCGCTCCCGTACCAGCGCAAGCCCCACCGACAACACCAGGATCGGCAACGCGTCCACGAGCGGGTGGAGCGCGGCGAATGCCAATCCCGTGACGAGCAAGGCCGTCCTCACCCCGCGCGCCGCGCGCAGCCCCGTGTACAGGACGCCGCGGAAGAAGCATTCCTCGAACACCGGAGCCCCCAGCACCGCGATACATGACAGCGCGACGCGGATCTGAGGGTTCGGCGACGTCAAGAGGGGAAGCACCGGATTGGGTGCGAGTTCGGGCAACCATCCCAGCAATTGCCGGGCAAGGAAGCCGGCGGAGGCGGTGGCCGGCACCAGCATGGCCCAGGCCAAAACTCCCGCCACAACATCGCCGGGAACACCTCCCGACCAGACACCAATGGCCCGCAGGGATGACCCCGTCGCCTTCAGCCTCCACGCCGCATAAGCCAATGCCGACAGTCCGGCCAGAACCTGCATGCCCGCCAACGCGACAACGAACCGCACTCCGCCCCATCCCGTGGCCGCAAGCAACCACTGCAGCCCTTGATTGAGGCCGAGATAGGCCAACACGCATTCCCCGGCAACCGTCCATCGCGGGGCGTAGGTGGTTTCGTCCGGCACCCGGCACGCGATGGCAGGACGGCCTCGAACGGCTGCGAAAGCGGCCAGCCCAACCACCGCCGCCGCGGGAAACAGCAAAGCAGCTCCCCAAACCGCCGCCAGCATCGGGCTCCCCGACGACAGGAACATCCAAAAGGACACGCCCAGCGCGGCGGCCACCGAGAACAGCCCCGCGCCGCGCACCACGGTCCATCGGTGTTTCCCCGACGCGATGACGGCTGTCCAAAGCAGCAAGGGAATCCCAACGAGCAAGGGAACCGCTCCGATCAGCCCCAACAGCATCAAACGCCGCGACGCGGCACTGGAAACCTCCGCACGCAACCGATCCGCCCGATCCCGGTCGCCGATGCGGTCGGCTTCCCGTGCCCGCACCCCCTTCGCCAGCAACGTCGGTAAATCGCGGGCAACCACCGCGGCATCCCCGGCAATCGGTCGATTCCGCATCCATCGGCGCCATGCGGCGCGGGAACGCGCATCCTCGAGGCCCCCGTCGGACATCACGAGGTCGGAATCGGCCGTGGAAGGAATGTCGTCGTCGGAGCGCAGCACCGCACGAACCGTGGCGCGGCGCACGATCCTCGGGTCCCGGGTCTCGCGCGCGAGCCGGTTCCAATCCCGAACCAACTGCTCGGAAGATTCCCATCGGATTCCGCCGAAGGAATCGAATTCGGCAAGCGATCGCGTCTCGAGCTCGCGCCAGCGATCCATCGCGGCCGAGTCCAAACGGGAATCCGGGGAGCGCACCGGCGCACGGCGCGGAGGAGGAACGATCGCCGTAATCAGGACGAGCACCGCCCAGACCAGGGCCGGCGAACGGAGCGCTATCCTCACCGCCGAGGATTCCCGGGGTTCACGAACGGACGGTTAGCCCCCGGATTTCGACGCTGCGAGTCGTTGCTCCGCCGCTTTGAGGTTCTTCGGTCCCGCGGGGAATTTGGGATACTTGGCGACGCAGGCCTTCCACGTATCCACCGCCTCCTGAAGTTTTCCAAACTGGGTGTACAGATGCCCCAAGGTGGAGTACGCCGACGCGGGGACTCCGCCGAGCTCGACCGCTTTTTTCAGGTATTCCAGCGCTTCCTGGTACCGCTTGGTGCGGTTCAGGTGCTGACCGAGGTTGGAATAAAAGATGCCTTTGCGCGGGGAAACGGTCACGCCATACGCCAGGAAATCATCGGCGCCCTTGGTGTCGCCCAGCGACCACAGCAGCCAAGCGCACGAGTCGAAGGCTTCCTCGAACGACGGGTCGATTTCGACGATCAAGCGACCGAGGGCAACGATGCGATTGTAATCGCCGTCGTGCCAGTAGTGGTCGGCGGTCTGCCACAATCCGTCCTTCACTTGTTCGAGCACGGCCGCCGAAACCGCGTTCGCCCGGTCCTTGGCGGCATCCGCGCGGGCCGGGGTGGAAACGGCACCGAGTCCGAGCAACGAGAAAAGGGCGGCGACCGCCGCGGTACGGATCATGCGGGCATTGTACCGGATTCGTTCCCGCGGGGAATCGTCCGGGTCGATCCGCACACCCG
>JBJTRZ010000161.1:0-16544 GCA_046076415.1 Armatimonadota bacterium | reverse complement strand
ACGATGTCGCAGATCGGCGGCTGAACCGGGGCCGCGCGGGTTCGTTCTAGTCCGGATCCGACGATGTGTCGGTGGGGAGTGGTCCGGACGAACGCGGGAACTCCTGATTCAGCCTCTCGAGCAAATCGTCGTCCTCGAGTTCGCGGTGCACCTCGGCCTGTTCGTGCAAACTGATCCCGCCCAACGAATCAAATCGAATTCGATCGGCCGAGGGCACTTCGGAGAGGTTTTCCTGGAGGATGCCCGCCTTCCACTCCGATTGGTCGAGGAAGATTTCACCGCGCCGTCGACATCGATGGCAACGATAACGGACACGCACGAAACTGGGGCCGAAAGGCCGGGGAAACAAACCCGCTTGGGTAATGTTCCGTCGACCTATGCGCTGACCACACGTGCAAACGATGGCGGTGCGTCCCATGGTCGTAATCCCTACACCGGGATTGTATCACGGCCCGAAAGCGCGTTCAGCGGTTGCTCGTGACGACCGGGGCCTGCACCACCGAAAGGCGAGTGGCAGCGGCTTCGCCGTCTCCCTTCGCGACGACACCGCTCGCGCGGCTCGCGTCGCTTTGCGCGGAAAGGCCCGCCTGGTACGCGGCCCTCCCCTCGGTTTCGTCGTCGCCCAGCGCCAAAACGGCGCCTCCACCTCCCCGGGGTGCGGCGAAACCGGTGGTGATCGGGACCGGATTCCCCCCATGGTCGTCCGCGGACTCCGGTGCGAATCGTGTGGCGACCGCCACGGATCCGGGATTCGAGGCGGCCGCGACCGCCGGCATTGCGATCGTTTGCCCAGCCACCACGGCCGCCCGGGCGGGTTGGTCGTCTCGAAGATCGGACCCAATCGGCGTCGCGTTCCGAGGCCGCGCCGAGGAGCGCGCGGGCAATGGGCGCCACGGATCTCGGGCCACCGCGGCGCCCGGCGCGAGCGCGGCAACCGCGCCCACCGGACGAACGGTCTGCGATCGATTCGGGACCTTCACGGGCGACACGGGGACACGCACCGCGATGCGCCCGGCGATTGGTCCGGAAACCGCCTCCGCCGTCACCGGGGTGCGTGCTCCGAGGCGATAGGCCACGGGAACGGAAATCGCCAACAAAGCGGCCGCCATCCCCCATCGCAACGGAGCGGAGGGAGCGAGCCATCGGTCGAGAAGCCCCCGGCGCCGGTAGGTGGACGCCGCAATGCGGTGCGTCAGTTCGCTCGGCGGCGCGATGCGATCCGGCGCGGACCACGCGGCGCGCAACGCGGTCCGGAAAGCAAGTTCGGAAGCGCAGGCGGGGCACGTCCCCAAATGGGCCTCGAACTCCAACCGCTCGGATTCCCTCAAACGACCAGCGCCCAACGCGTCGATCGCGGATTCGAAATCGTGGCAAGTGCGCTTATCCATGAGGGTCTCCGTTTATCAAGACAATGCCGCCGTGCCGGGGTTTCACCAATGTCGGATCCGACATGGTATAGAATTCACGGAATGCCCGACACCAACGATCCTCCCGCGAAGAGTTCGATCGCCGGACTCAAGTTCAACTCCACCGGCCGCGACGACACGTCCACCGATATCCTCGTGCCCGAGGTGGATGCGCGGTCGAAATCGCGCCGTACCGCCATGATCGTGGGAATCGTGGTGATGGTGGTCGCCGTGATGATCGTCAGTTTCGCGCGAAACCCCATCAAATGGGAATCGCTGCTGGAGCAGGGTCCCGACAAGTCGTTCGGCCCGTCCGGCGAACGCAAGGTCGACTGACCGTGGGGTCGGGGGAGGATCGCTGGCACTGCGCCCGGTGCGGTGCGAACAACTTCCCGACGCAATCGGCCTGCTGGAAGTGCGGATCCGGGCAGGTTTCCGCCTCGCACGCGCCTTCGCCTTCTACCGCCGGGGACGTCCACCCCGGCTCCGTTGTCGCCGCCGCCATCCTCGGCCTCGCGCTTCCGGTCGTCGCCTTCGCCGCCGGGCTCGTGTTCCTGATGCTCGGCGGATCCGATCGATCCCGGCTTGGCAAGGCCGCCCTCGCGTGGTCCGCCGCGGGGGCCGCCGCGCACATTCTGGGCACCCTCCTGCTGGCCGGGGTGGTCGGACGTCTGCTCTTCACGCCATTGACCACCCTCATTCAACGCGCCGCCTCCCCTTCCTTGGATTCCGGAGCGGACCCGAAACACCTTCCAGGTTTCGAATGAACGCGACCGTCGCCGCGATTGCCACCGGGCCGGGAAACGGCGGCATCGGAGTGATTCGGATCAGCGGTCCCGACGCCGATTCCGTTTTGGCGCGAGTCGCGCGCCGCGAGTCCGCGCGCTTCCCCCCCCGATCCCTCGTGCGCGCCCGCGTTTACGACCCGGACACCGGCGCGGTCGTCGACGATGGATTGGCGGTTCGATTTCCCGGACCGGGCTCCTACACGGGCGAGGACACGGTGGAACTGCAAGTGCATGGTGGAACCGTCGCTTTGCGTGCCTGCCTGTCCGCCGTGCTGCGCTGCGGCGCCGTCGCCGCGGAGCCGGGAGAGTTCACCGAGCGTGCTTTCCGCAATGGGCGCATCGATCTCGCACAAGCCGAGGCGGTCGCGGCGATGATATCGGCGGGGTCCGAGGCGGCCCTCCGGGTGGCGCGCCGTCAACTCGATGGCGAATTGACCGCGGCGCTGCGCCACGCAGGCGATCCGCTGCGCGCGGCCCTCGCGGCGATAGAGGCGGCGATCGATTATCCGGAGGAGATCGGAAATCCGGACCCACGGGAACTGGCGGAACACTTCCTCGAGTCGGTTAAGCGCGTGGATGCGCTCCTCGCCGGCGCCGCCCTAGGTGCCCGGTTGGAGCGAGGCGCGACCGTGGTCCTCGCCGGAGTCCCGAATGTTGGCAAGTCGTCGCTGCTCAACCGGCTCGCCGGGCGCGAGCACGCGATCGTCACCGATATTCCCGGCACCACCCGGGACCCTATCGAGGTCGACCTCGCCGTGGACGGGATTCCCGTGCGATTCGTCGACACCGCGGGGCTACGAAGCACCGACGACCCGGTGGAATCGCAGGGAGTGGAACGAAGCCGGCGGCGCGCGGGCGATGCGGACATCGTGGTGGTCGTCCTCGACGCCACTGGGCCATGTTGGCCCGACGGGCTCGATCCGGAAGACCCGCGCTTGATGGTGGTTTTGAACAAAATCGATCTGACGGACTCCGCGCATCGGGATCCCGAATGGATTCCCGCCAGCACCGTGGCGCCGGGAGGTCTCGACCGATTTCTCGCGGCGCTGGGCCACCGCCTCGCGGGAAGCGTTCCCGACGAGACGGTGTTGGCAACCAAGGTCCGCCATGTGCAGGCCCTTCGGTCGACACGCGAATGCTGCCGACGAGCGAGCGAGGGCGCGCTCGCACGGGTTCCGATCGACTGCATCGCGGTCGACGGCCACGCGGCGCTCACCCACTTGTCATCGATCACCGGCGGCGACGGCCGGGAAGAAACCCTCCGCGAAATCTTCTCCCGTTTTTGCCTCGGCAAATAGCGATCCAGCCCGTCAGGTGGAGAACGTTTCGCGAGCCCCATCGACCCGGAGCACCTGTCCCGACACGAACCGGGCCTGATCCGAACACAGGAACGCCACGACGTCGGCGACCTCCTCCGGGCGACCGTACCGCTCGAGGCGAATGCTCGCGTCCATTTCGCGTTCCTCCACGGTCCGGGTTGCTTGGAAGCGCGCCGTGGCAGTGGGCCCCGGGCTGACGCAGTTGACGCGCACTCCGCTCGGGCGAAGTTGCGTGGCGAGGCATCGGGTGTACTCGACCACCCCCGCCTTCGCCACCGCGTAGACCACACCGTAGGCCACCCCCAAATGCGCCGCGCTCGAAGCGATGTTGACCACCGCGCCTTCCCCGCGATCGGCCATCGAAGGCACGAACGTCCGACAGGCGAACATGCACCCGATCAGATTGCGGTCGATCATGGCGCGCAGATCGACCGTCGGAATTCCAAGGCCATCGTTGGGCTCCGGCTTACCGCCGGCGGCGGCAATGTCTCCACCGGCGGCGTTCACCAGTATGGATACGGGTCCGAGCGCAGCTTCGATGCGCGGTCGCCACGCGGACACCACGGCTTCATCGGCAATGTTGCCCACCACCGCGAGCGCGGCTCCCGCGGCCGCCACCGCCGCGGAGAGGCTGGAATGTTCCCCGAATTCCGCGGGGGCTTCCTCCGACACATCGTGCAGGACGACCCGTGCGCCCCGCGCCGCCAGCGCCTTGCCCATGGTCCATCCCAGGCCCCGACCGGAGCCCGTCACCAAAGCCACTTTGCCCAGCAGATCTTTATCCATGGTTATCCTGGTCGTTTCAGGGAACAAGCACGATTTTCAGGCGATCGCCGGGATCGGTGCACAAACGATCGAACGCTTGCTGGCCCTCCGCGAGCGGCACGTGGTCGATCCACGGTCCAAAATCGCATGCCCCGGCGACAACCATCGCCAGCGCATCGGCGAAGTCGGCTTCCCGGTAGGTGTACGAACACTGCAGTCGAATTTCCCGGCGCACCAAATCGATGAAATCGAGTTCGGTGGCCCCCTCGTCGAGCCCGAGCAGCAGAACCGTGCCTCCCCGCGCGACAGCATCCGCCGCGGCCCGGCGCGTGGCTGCGCGCCCGACGCAATCCGCCACCACTTCCGGGCCAACCCCGTCGGTCCATGCGCGCAGCAGCGCCGTGGTGTCCTCGGTCCTCGGGTCGATGGTCCTGGGAGCCCCGAGCGCGCGCATCGCGGCCGCGCGACCAGGATTGGGTTCCACCACCGCCACGACGTTCCAACCCCGGGCCTTCGCAACCGCAAGCGTCGCGGCCCCAAAGGTTCCCCCACCGAAAATGGCGATCGAAGGGAACGCTCCCGCGTGTTCCGGAACATGCGAAAGCAAATGAACCGCGTTCGCGAGCGGCTCGATCATAACCGCGGCCCCGTCTCCCACATGCGCCGGAAGGGAGTGAACGTTGCGCTCGGGAATCACGAACCATTCGGCCATCGCCCCGGGCACGCGATCGAGGCCGATCAGGTGCCAATCGCGGCAGACGCTGTGGCGGCCCTTGAGGCAATTGGGACAGATACGGCAGCTCACCAGCGGATTCACCGCGACCCGGGCACCCACCCTCCCGGCATCGACTCCATCCCCAACCTGATCGATGGTGCCCACGGTCTCGTGGCCGAGCACGAGTCCCGGTTGGCGCCGCGCCTGCAATCCAAGGAATCCGTGAACGTCGGACCCGCAGATACCGGTGCCGGCGACACGGACCCGCACTTCCCCGGGCCCCGGAACCGGGTCCGGAAGTTCGACATAGCTTGCGGTGCGCACGGCCGAGTAAAGCAGGGCTTTCATTGGGCGGTCCATCCTCCATCGACGGTGAGCGCCGAGCCAGTGGTGAAGGACGACGCGTCGCTGCAAAGGTAAAGGGCGGCGGGCCCGATTTCCGCGAGATCCCCCCATCGACCCATGGGAATCTTGGAAACGAAATCCCGATACTTCGCGGGATCCTCGAGGAGCGGTTTGTTCATTTCGGTGGCGAAGGGCCCCGGGCACAACGCGTTCACCGTCACTCCGGTACCCGCCCATTCGAGCGCCAGCACCCGCGTCAAATTCAGGATGCCCGCCTTCGACGCCGCGTAGGGAGATCGCCCGGGAATACCGATGACGGAGAGGATCGAGCCCAAATTGAGGATTCGTCCCCAGCCGCGGCGCGCCATCGCCGGCCCGAAACGGCTGGCGAGCAGGAATGGTGCGGTGAGATTGGTGGCGATCACCGCGTTCCAATCTTCCTCGGACAATTCGCCCGCCGCCCCGCGACGGTTGATTCCGGCGTTGTTCACCAAGATATCCACGGGTCCTTCGAGCCGCTCCTCGACGAGATCCGACATCGCACCGATCGCCGTGGAGTCGGCCAGATCGGCGATCGCGTGAACGCAGCGCCGGCCGGTGGAATCCGCGAGGGAGCGGGCCGCGGCGGCGGCCTCGTGCTCCGTGCGGCTGGCGACGGCGACGTCGGCGCCCGCTTGGGCTAGGGCCAAGGCGATTTCATAGCCAAGACCTTTGCTTCCCCCCGTCACCAATGCGCGGCGCCCTTCCAGGCGAAAACGGTCCAGGACATGATGCATGGCCGCAGGTTTCGTCCACGCCACACGGTATCCCTTCCGGAGGGTGGGTATACTTGACCAGCATGGCCGCGACCCCAACTCCAATCCTCGATCCAAAGTTCGATCTGGTTTTTCTGGATCCGACCACGGTGCGGTGTTTCCGGACCGGCGGGGACGCGTTGCGCGCCACGATCTCCGACCCTGTTCTGGGTCCGGAACGCTCGTGGCTGCGGGTTCAGGTCGCCCGCGCTTTTCCTTTGCGGGCACCCGAAGGGCACATCGGCCTGCGCGACGGCAAGGACGCGGATATCGGCATGCTGCGCTCCCTCGAGGGACTCGATCCACAGTCGCGCGCATTGATCGAAGAGGAGATGGAACGGCGCTACTTCCTGCCGCGCGTCACGCGGGTGCGCTCCGTGCGCCGGGAATTCGAGACCATCACTTGGGAGGTCGACACGGACCGTGGCCCCCGCACGTTCCATGTGCAAAACCTGCGGGAAGCCGTGCTCGATTTGGGCAACGGTCGGGTTGTGATCACGGATCGGTCGGGAAACCGAGTGGAGTTCCCCGACGTTCGCCGTGCGGATCGCGAAACGCGCTCGGTGCTCGAGCGCGTCGCTTCCTAGGGCCGGACCCGCGTTCGCACGCGCGAACACGGGCCCGAGCGTGCCCTATTTGCCAATTTCGAGTATTTCGAGGCGCATTTCGCCACCGGGAGCGGTGACCGAGACGATGTCGCCGGCGGCGCGTCCCTTGATGGCACGTCCTATCGGAGACAGATCCGAGATGCGATCCCGGTCGGGGTCGGCCTCGAACGCGGAGACCAATGTGAGCGTGAAGTCCTCGTCGTAGGAAAGGTCTCGGATGCCCACCGTCGAACCCAGACCGACGATGTCGGTGCGAATCTCGGAATCGTCGAGGACCCTCGCCCCGGCGAGGATCTTCTTGAGATCCATGATGCGGCCCTCGATGAACGCCTGGGCATTCTTCGCCGCCTCGTACTCGGCGTTCTCGGTGAGTTCGCCGTAGTCCTTGGCGTCGCGAATCCGCTCGGCAACCTCGTGGCGATCCACGCGAACCAATCGGTCCAGCTCCGCTTCGATGCGGCCGTACCCTTCGCGGGTCAAAACGAACTCATCCACCAACGGTTCCATTACCTGCGTCATTTCCGTGCCTCCCCGGACGGATTGCAGCGACGGTACGGTCCCGCCGCATTGCCCCCATTTACCCCATGTCCGCGCCCAAGGTTCCCGTCCGCACGGACTATTTCGTGCCGGCGTGATACAATTCGCCTCACGCGGCCTCGTAGCTCAGCGGATTAGAGCATCGGTCTTCGGAACCGAGTGTCGGGGGTTCGAGTCCCTCCGAGGCCGTCGCCTCCCTCTTTCGGCACCGCGCTGTCCATGGAGGACGTTTCGGGTTTCGGCGAGTCCCCATTTTAGGTTCAGGGCGTGGCGGCCCCGGCGGCGCACAATTCCGCATCCACCATGGTGAACATTTCCTCGCCGTTCGCTTGGCTGGCGCTCGCCGCCTTCGTCGCGGCGTACGCGGTGGTCGCCCTCGAGGAACGGCTGCACGTTCGCAAGTCGGTGCCGATGCTCCTGTGTGCTGCGGTGATCTGGCCCTTGGCCGCGATCGCGCTCCCGTCGTCGACGCGCGTGTCCGCGCGCCTCGAGGAGGCCTTTCTCGAATCGGGGCTCCTGACGTTCTTCCTGTTGTCGGCGATGACGTACGTGAACGCGTTGGAGGAACGGCAGGTCTTCGACGTGCTGCGAACCGGCTTGCTGCGGCGTGGTTTCGGCCTGCGCGCAATCTACTGGATCACCGGAGCGCTGGCGTTCGTGCTTTCCCCCTTCCTCGACAATCTGACAACCGCATTGATCCTCGGGAGCGTGGTGATTTCGGTTGCGGGCGACAACCGGAAGTTCGCACTGGTGGGATGCATCCATGTGGTGGTGGCGGCCAATGCCGGAGGCGCCGTCAGTCCGTTCGGCGATATCACAACGCTCATGGTTTGGCAGTCGGGCATCGTCCCGGCCACCACGTTCCTGCGCCTGCTTCCGGCCGCACTGGCGCAGTGGTTGATTCCGGCCGCGCTCATGGCGATTCGCATATCCTCCGAGGTCCCTTCGGCCAAGACCGGCGAAGTGTCGGTGCGCCCGGGCGCCCGCGTGGTCGCGGGGCTTTTTGCGGTCACGATCGCCCTGACTGTCGCGTTGCATCAGGCTTTCCACTTCCCTCCCGCCTACGGGATGATGTGCGGGCTCGGATTGCTCAAGGCGTACGTGGCTTGGTTCCGCGCTCGACGCGGAGCCGCGGAGGGGGCCGACGACGAGCCGATGGGTGCGTTCCCGCACCGGGACGATCCGGACGACCGTTTCGATGTGTTTCGCCAGTTGCAACGCGTGGAATGGGATACGTTGCTATTCTTCCACGGCGTGCTTGTCGCGGTCGCCGGCCTCGCGGCGTTCGGATGGCTGGAGGCGCTCTCGAAGGCGCTTTACTCCGGGGATCCGACTTGGGCGAACACGACGGTGGGAGCGGTCTCGGCGGTGGTCGACAATATTCCCACCATGGCTGCCGTGCTGGCGATGCGCCCGGAGATGTCCCAGTCGCAGTGGTTGCTCGCCACCTACGCCGCGGGCACGGGCGGTTCGCTCCTGGCTATCGGTTCGGCGGCGGGCGTCGCACTGTTGGGTCAGTCCCGCGGCGCCTACACGTCGGTGGGGCATCTGCGCTGGACGTGGGCCGTGGCGCTGGGATACGGGGCGGGAATCGCCGTACATCTGGCGATCAACGGACGTTGAACGTCAGTAGATCACCTTGTTGAGCGGATATTCCACGATTCCTTCGGCGCCGGCCCGTCGCAGCGCCGGGATCAGCTCGCGCGCCATCTTTTCCTCGATGATGATCTCGATCGCGAAGCCCGCATCGCCGTGCAGCGGCGCAACGGTGGGCCGCTTGAGGCTTGGCAAGCGGGCGACCACGGCATCGAAATAGTCGGCGGAAACATTGAGTTTGAGCCCAACCAGCCCGCCCGCGTTGAGCGCGCCGGTGAGCAGCATCGCCATATCCTCGATCGCGGCCCGTTTCGCGGCATCGTTCCAAGCGTCGTGATTGCACACGAGCCGGGTGGTCGAGGTGAGCAGCGTGTCGACGATGCGAAGGTTGTGCGCCCGGAGGCTCGAACCGGTCTCGGTGTTGACCACGATCGCGTCGGCGAGCGCGGGCACCTTCACTTCGCACGCTCCCCACGAGAATTCGACGCGCGCGCCGACCCCGTGTCCGGCGAGGTAGCGCTCGGTGAGGCGAACATATTCCGTTACGATCCGTTTGCCGGCCAGATCGGCGGGCCCATGGACCGGTGCGTCCTGGGACACGGCGAGCACCACGCGAATCGGGTTTCGCGTGGCCTTCGAGTAGGCGAGTTCACAGATCTCGCGGACATCGGCCCCGCAATCCTGGATCCAATCGTGCCCGGTGAGGCCCACGTCGATGATGCCGTCCTCGAGGTAGCGGGGAATTTCCTGCGGACGGATCAGCACCGCCTCCAAATTCGGGTCGTCGACCACCGGCTGGTACGACCGGGCATCCACCCGGATGGTCCAGCCTGCTTGCGCGAACAGCTTGAAAGTCGCTTCCTGAAGGCTCCCTTTGGGGAGGCCAAGTCGAAGGGGCATCGGGCACTCCAGCGAGGGGTTGGACACCCCACGGCCTCCCAGTATATCGTCCCGAGGCGGGACCCTGCGGGGGGCTCGGCGGTATACTCGGGGGGATGAGCATCGATCCCCTGCGCGCCGAAAAACGTGCGGCGTTGGCCGCCGCCGGCCTCGACCCCTTCGCCCCGGAACGCTTCGAGAGAACCCATGGCGCCGCCGACATCCGTGATCGTTTCGCCGAGGTCGGCGACGCGTCCCTTCGCGTTGCCGGCCGCATCGTTTCCCAACGCAGCAACTTTTTCGACATAGAGGACGCGTCCGGCCGTGGACAGGTCTACCTCGACAAGTCGGCGATGGATCCGGCGCTGCACGCGCTGCTCAAGTCCAACCTCGACCTCGGCGACTTTGTCGGCGTGGAGGGGACCGTCTTCGAAACCAAAGCCGGAGACAAGGCGCTGCGGGCCGAAAAGGTGGTCCCCCTCGCCAAGGCCCTGCGCGACGCCGGGGCGGTGCTTGGCAAGGAGTACCGCGACGAAGCCACGGGTTCGCTCAAACGGCGCGACCACCTGCAGGATCCCGAGCAGCGGTATCGCCTGCGCTACTGCGACCTTTTCGTCAACTCCGAGGCGCGCGATGTGCTGGTGAAACGGATCCGGGTCACCCGCGCCATCCGGGAATTCCTCGACCAGCGCGGTTACCTCGAAGTGGAGACCCCGGTGCTCCACCACGAGGCCGGGGGCGCGCACGCCCGTCCCTTCCGCACCCGTCACAATGCGCTTGGCCTCGACCTCCATCTGCGCATCGCGCTCGAACTTCACTTGAAGCGATTGATCGTGGGGGGACTGGAAAAAGTCTTCGAGATCGGGCGTGTTTTCCGAAACGAAGGAATCTCCACGCGTCACAATCCCGAATTCTCGCTCCTCGAACTCTACGAAGCGTACACGAATCTCGAGGGCATGATGGAGCTCGTCGAGTCGATGTTCCGGCACATATCGGTCGCCGTGAACGGATCGGAAATCCTGGTCACTCCCGACGGGACCGAGGTGGACTTGTCCAAGCCGTGGACGCGCCTGCCGATGCTCGAGGGTATCGAGCGCAATGCCGGCATCGCTCCGGATCGATTCGAAAACCTGGCGTCGGCGAAGGCCGCGATGGAGCAGGTCGGACTCGACGCATCCACGGAGTTCAGCGTCGGTGGAATCATCGAGAAGATCCACGAGCAATTCACGCAGCCCACCCTCGTGCAGCCCACGTTCATCACCGACTTCCCGATCGAAACCAGCCCCTTGGCACGCAAGGTCCCGGGGAATCCGCGTCTCACCCGACGGTTCGAAAGCTACGTGCTGCGCCAGGAGATCGGAAACGCCTTTTCCGAGATCAACGACCCGGTGGATCAGCGCGAGCGCTTCGAGGATCAGGTGCGGCAGAAGGAACAGGGCGACGCGGAGGCGCAGCCGATGGACGAGGACTTCCTGCGGGCGCTGGAGTACGGCATGCCCCCCACCGGAGGATTCGGCATGGGAATCGACCGGGTGGCGATGATCTTCACCGGCGCGGAATCGATCCGCGACGTCCTCTTCTTCCCCCTGCTGCGGCCCGAGCGATGAGCGCGGGAGCCTCGGATCCGCGCGATCCCATCGACATCGACAGCGTCGGTGGATTGATCGGAGCCTCCGCGTTCTCGGTCAACCGCAACGAGTTGCCGGAATCGGACCGGGCGCGGCTTGGGTTGCTCCACGTTTTCGAGATTTCGAGCCGTATCGCCTCCGATATCCTCGCCAGTCGCAACGGAACCGACGCGTTGCAACATTTCGCCGATGCCGCACGGCGCATGGTTGGCGCGAATTACGCCGCGATCGGGGTCGCCCGGCATTCGGGACCTGGCTTCGACGGCTTTTTCATTTCGGGAATGACGCCGGAGGTTCGTGCGGGTATCGAAAGCGAGCCGGTCGGAGCGGGTCTTTTGGGACACCTGCTCCGGGTCACGCGCCCGCTGCGCCTGGAAAACCTCGCCGCCGATCCGCATTCATCGGGGTTCCCCGCCGGCCATCCCCCGATGCGTTCGTTTCTCGGAGTTCCGATCCGGCACAAGGACGTCGTGCTGGGCGCATTGTATTTGACCGACAAACCCGGGGGTTTCACGGCGGACGACGAAACCACGGTTTCGGCGCTTGGGTTGCATTTGGCGGTCGCGATACGAAATCTGCATATGATCCGGCGCCAGCAGGATCTCGTGGGCGGGCTGATCGCGGCGCAGGAGGCGGAGCGCCGTGCGGTGGCCTACGATCTCCACGACGGCCTGACGCAGTATGTCATGGGCGCGTGGGCGCACTTGGAGGGATACCGCGCCTCCCGCGACGCTACGGTCGACGACCCGCACATCGAGGAATTGGAGCAGGGTTTGCGCTTCCTGAAGGAGGCCGTGGTCGAATCGCGGCGCCTTGTGAACGGGCTGCGCACCCTCTATCTCGACGATCTCGGACTGGCGGGCGCCGTGGAGCAGTTGTTGTTCGAGGAGCGCGACCGCGCATCTTGGGAGGATGCCTCGCTCGCGCACAACATCGGCGAGGACCGCTTCCCGGAAACCATGGAGACGGCGGTCTATCGCGTGGTTCAGGAAGCGCTCACCAACGTTCGCAAGCATGCCAAGGCCCGCCGGGTGGCGGTGCGCATCGAATTCACGTCCGAATCAGGAGCCGATTCGATGCTTTCACTGGAGGTCGAGGACGACGGCAAGGGTTTCGACCCTGAAGCCGCCGGTCGGTCGGTTGGCCGGGTCGGCCTCCACGGAATGGCGGAACGTATACGACTATTGGATGGATCGCTGGACATCGAAAGTGAAATCGGTAATGGTACGGTTATCAAAGCGAGAATACCCTTGAGTGGTACGAATGCCGAAGTTCGAACCGGTTAGGAGATGATCACATGACGGACGCGGTACAGTCCCCGGAAACGGTACGGGTGGTGTTGGTCGACGACCACGATATTTGGCGGGGCGGCGTGCGATCGATGCTTCGCGGAACCGAGTTCGATGTCGTGGGCGAGGCGTCGAACGGCAAGGAAGGACACGGAGTGGTGACCGACCTCAAACCCGCGCTGGTCCTGCTCGACATTCGAATGGCCGAAGGCGACGGATTCGACGCGCTTCAGGCCATCAAGAAGAGCGACCCGGCGATCGCCGTCCTCATGCTCACCACCTACGACAACCCGACATTCATGGCGCGCGCCGTGGCCGGCGGTGCGTCGGGTTACATGCTCAAAGGAGTGGGGCGCGACGAGCTGCTCGCGGCGATGCGTGCCGTGACGCGCGGGGAAATGCTCCTCACGCGCGACCAACTCGTACGGTCGTTGCGCAGCGTCAGCGATCGCGCGGTCGACGCGGCGGATTTGATCGAGCCCCTCACGAAGCGCGAGGAGGAAGTCCTGCGTCTGGTGGCGACCGGCCTCAACAATCGCGAGATCGGGGCCATCCTCTTCATCGGGGAAGGCACGGTCAAAACGCACGTGGAGCACATCATCGGCAAACTGGGAGTTTCCGATCGCGTGCAGGCGGCGGTTTGGGCGGCCCGCACAGGCCTGATCGACGACGGTGACTTGCCGCAACTCGCGGTCCGCCACTAAATCCGCCGATTTGCGGATCATTGGCCCGGCACGGCGGGCCATAATTGAATTCGAAATGAGTTACCACTCTGACCGAGGCTCCATCCTGTGCGATGGTGAGGGTTGTTTGCGCACCTGCCTCGAATTGACATCGGGACCGCGGTCGTGTGTTCAGGAACGCTGGATGTGCATCATCGACAGCGCGGATGTGCGCCACTATTGTCCCGAGTGCGCTCGCAAGACGCAGCGTAGTCCGCGCCTTCGGGCCCTCGTCCGATAAACTGCGCGCGTGCGCGCCCTCGAACTCGGACAACGGTATCCGCTTGCAGTGCTCGCCCTCGTAGGCATTGCCAGCGGAGGAGCGCTGCACTCATGGCAACCAGCCCTTTCCCGAGGATGCCTTGGGATCGTGGTGTGCGCGGTTGGTCTGCCCCTCGCCTGGAACACGCTCCGTGCCGCGCTTCGCGGCAAGTTCGCCACCGACATCATCGCCACCCTGGCCATTGCAACCTCCGCGGTACTGGGCGAATGGGGCGCCGGCGCGGTCGTGGCATTGATGCAGTCCGGCGGCGAGGCGCTCGAGGATTACGGATTGAAGGAGGCGAACCGCAGCCTCGAGAGCCTGTTGCGGCGCGCGCCGACGGTCGCGGTGCGCGAATGCGCGGGCGGTGTCGAGGAAGTGCCCGCCTCCGAAGTGGTCACGGGAGATCGCGTCGTCGCCCGCCCGGGAGACATCCTTCCGGTCGATGGCACGGTGCTCTCGGGCGCGGGTTCGGTGGATGAATCGGCCCTCACGGGCGAACCGGTGCCCCTCGCCAAGCAGCAGGGAGACAAGGTGTATTCGGGCACGATCAACCTGGCGGGAGGCTTCACGTACCGGGCGGACTCGAACGCAGCCCGCAGCAAATACGAGCGGATCGTGCATATGGTGCAAGGGGCCCAAGGCGAACGGGCGCCGGTTCAGCGCCTCGCCGATCGCTATACTCCGGCATTCACCTTCGTCGCCTTGGCGATGGCCACAATCGCCTGGGCGATTTCGGGAGAGGCCCACCGCGCCTTGGCGGTGCTCGTCGTCGCAACGCCTTGTCCGTTGATCATCGCCACCCCCTTGGCGGTGCTCACGGGAATCAACCGGGCGGCTGCGCTCAACGTGATCGCCAAGGGAGGTGCGGCCTTGGAGCGCCTCGCCGCGGTCGATACGGTCGCGTTCGACAAGACCGGAACGCTCACCATCGGTACCCCGGGTCTGGTCGACATCGAATGCACGGTTGCCGATGCGACACGGGAGGACATCCTGAGATCCGCCGCGGCGCTGGAATCGCGCTCCGCCCATGTGCTTGGAAAAGCCACCTGGGAGGCTGCCCGACGCGCCGCGCTCGTCCCGCCCGAACCGGAAACCTGGTCGGAAGTTCCCGGCGCCGGAGTCGCGGGAATGATCGACGGGAAATACTGGGTGTTTGGAACGGAGGGACATCTGCGGTCCGAGGGGGTTTCCTTCCCGGAGACGCGCGATCATCCCGCCTTCGGCGGAGGGCGAAACGGACGCACGGTCGCGTTCGCCGCGCGCGATGGGCATCTGGTGGGCCGTTTGGCGTACGAGGATACCGTCCGACCGGAGGCCCGGGAGACCGTGGAGCGATTGCGTCGCCACGGGGTCGGACAGATCGTGCTTCTCACCGGCGATACCGTCGAGGCCGGAGGCGCCATCGCGGCGGCGGTCGGCATCGACGTGGTCCATAGTCGATTGCAGCCCGAGGACAAACGCCGGATCCTCGCCGACCTCGCACGCAGCGGCCGTAAGGTGATGATGGTTGGGGATGGCATCAACGATGCGCCCGCCCTGGCATCCGCCCATGTGAGCATCGCCATGGGCGACCACGGCGCGGGCATCGCCACCGACGCGGCCGATTTGGTCGTAACCGTCGAGAATGTGGGCCGCATCGCCGATGCGCTCGCCTTGGGACGTCGGATGACGCGCGTGGCGCGGCAAGGCATTTTGCTCGGCATGGGTGCGAGCACGATTCTGATGGTGTTCGCGGCCCTCGGATACATTCCTCCCACGCTCGGCGCCGCGTTGCAGGAAGTGCTCGATCTCGCCGCGTTGGCCAATGCGTTGCGCGTCCGTCGCGACTGATCCGAGCGCCGCCGAATCCGCCATTCGGGGGATGCGAACCGATTTTGCGCCGGCGCAGACTAGGAACCGTGCACGTACTCGTTGGGTTGCCCGCTCCCGTTCCCCATGCCCCCGCCTCCCTCGAACTGCTCCGGCGAATCGCCTTTCCGGAAGCACGTCTTGACCTGGTCCATGCAATGCCGCCCCCGATACCGGTAGGGTGGCCCGCGGAAGTCGTGGTGGCCGCGGAAACCCTGCTGTGGCATACCGATGCCGATGGAGCCCGATTGCTCACCTCCCTCGGAGAATTGGCGGACCGCAACCGGGATCTTGGTCCGATGGATGCTGCCCTGCTCGACGGTTCCGCCGCCGACGTCCTGATCGATCGAGCCGAGGAATCCAACTGCGACCTGATCGCGATCGACGCCTCGCGGAAAGGTGCATTGGAGCGACGGATCGCGGGTTCGACCGCCCAATCCATCGTGATCGGTTCTCGAAAGAGCGTTCTCGTGGCCCGGCCCGCCCGCCATCCCGGTCCGCTCAAGGTCGTATTCGCCACCGACCACTCCCCATTCGCGGAGCGGTGCGCCCACCTGCTTGCCCGCATGGCACCCAAAGGGATGGCCAGCATCACCGTGGCGAGCGCTTGGTCGGAATCCCGATTCGCCACCATCGATTCACTTGCGGGCAGCCAAGCGATTCCTCCCAGCCAAGCGTTTCGGGAAGCACTGGTCCGGCGCAACGAAATGACCGAGCGGGTGTTCGAGCCCGTCGCGTTGCACACGACATCGGTTCTCGTTCCGGACGAACCCAACGCCGCCATCCAGCGTGTCGTGGAGGAGACCGGCGCCGACCTGCTCGTGGTCGGGGCCCGAGGACACGGATTCGTGGAACGGCTGGCCCTTGGGAGCGTCTCCCTCCACCAAGTGCTTCATTCCACCGCTTCGGTGCTCGTGCTGCGCTGAGTCCGATCCCACCGACGGGCACCGTATAATGCCCGGGAACCCTTTCCCCGGAGCAAACATCCTTGGCACTCGGAATCGGCATCGTCGGACTGCCCAATGTCGGCAAATCGACCC
>JBJTRZ010000160.1:0-4429 GCA_046076415.1 Armatimonadota bacterium | reverse complement strand
CCCGACACCTTCATCCCCATCGCCGAGGAGAACGGACTCATCTACCCGATTGGCCAATGGCTCATCGGTGAAGTCTGCCAACAGATCCGCCGTTGGCGCGACTCGGGACTCCCGCAGGTTCCGGTCGCGGTCAACCTCTCCGCGAAGCAGTTCCGGCAGGACAGCCTCGCGGAAATCGTCAGTGGAATCGTCGCCAACGAAGGTATCGATCCCTCCCTGCTCGAGATCGAGCTCACGGAAAGCACGGTCATGCGCAAGGCGGAGCTTGCCGCCGACGTGCTGGGCACGCTCAATGTCCGCGGATTCCGCATCGCCATCGACGACTTCGGCACCGGATATTCGTCGCTCGCCTACCTGCGCAGTTCCCCGTCCACAAGGTCAAGATCGACCGCAGCTTCGTGCTCGACCTGCCCGGAGACGAAAACGCGGCGGCGATCGCCATCGCCATCATCCGAATGGCGAAGAGCCTTGGGCTCCAGGTCGTGGCCGAGGGCGTCGAAACCGAAGCCCAGCGCGCATTCCTCGCCGAACAAGGCACCGACATCATGCAGGGGTACCTTTTCAGCAAGCCCGTGAACGCGGAGGCGTTTGGTCGTCATCTGCGCGAGCATTGGCTAGACTCCGTTTCGTGAGCCACGACCCGACGTTTGGCGGTTCGGATACGAACCGGTGTTTTCGGTTCCCTTTGGCCGCGCCATGATCGTGGTCGACGGGCTGCGAAAGTCCTACCGGGTATCGGAGGGGGGACTGCTCCGGCGGCGCGTGCGGACCGTGCACGCGGTGGACGACATCTCGTTCGCCATCGACCGGGGAGCGTTGGTGGGTTTCCTCGGTCCCAACGGTGCCGGGAAGTCCACGACCCTCAAGGTGCTCGCGGGGATTCTCGTTCCCGATTCCGGCTCGTGCCAGGTCGATGGGCGGATACCGTGGCGGCAACGGCGCGCGCACGCGGCGCGCATCGGCGTGGTTTTCGGGCAACGCACCCAGCTTTGGTGGGACCTTCCCGTCCGCGATTCCTATTCGTTGCTCGCCACCCTCTACGGATTGGACGCGCGGGAGGGAGCCCGGCGACGGGACGCCCTGGCCGAGCAGCTCGACCTCGCGGGCTTGATGGACATACCGGTTCGACAATTGTCCTTGGGGCAACGGATGCGCTGCGAGATCGGCGCGGCGTTGCTGCACGCACCCGACGTGTTGTTCCTCGACGAACCCACCATTGGGCTCGACATCGACTCGCGGCACGCCGTGCGCATGGCGCTGCGCACCATCCATCGCAACCGGGGAACGACGGTGTTGTTGGCCACCCACGACCTCCACGAGGTCGAGGCGTTGTGTTCGCGGATTCTGCTGATCGACCAAGGGCGTTTGCTCGTCGACGACACCCTCCAGGGGTTGCGGGAAACGGTTGCTCCGGGGAAATGGCTGGTGGCCCGGGGAGCGACCCGGGTGGACGACCCCGAACTGGCGCCCATCTCCACCGAAGGCGACCAGCACGCCTACCGCATCACCGCGGACCCGACCGGCATTCCGGCGCTCCTCGCCCGGGTGGCCACGCGCCATCCCGAACTCGAGTGGACCGTCCAGGAGCCATCGCTCGAGGCGGTGGTGCGCGCGGCGCGGGAGCGGGTCGAACCGTGAGGGCGTATTTCGCCGTCTTCGGAGCCCGCATGCGCTCGCTCCTTCGGTACCGGACCGCCGCGCTCGCCGGCATCGGAACCCAGTTCGTGTTTGGCGCGATCCTGCTTGCGGGGCGGCAAGCCTACGCCAACCTGCCGGGCGCACCCCAACCGATGACGGCGGAGCAGTTGGCGACCTACACCTGGCTCTGCCAAGCATTCTTCGCCCTTTCCCCGTACACGTCGGATCCGGATCCGGAAGTTGGCCGAATGATCCGCGACGGCACGGTGGCCTACGAGCTCGCCCGGCCGGTGGACCTCCACGGGATGTGGTTCGCGCGCCAAGCCGCGAATCGCGTCGCTCCGGCACTGCTTCGCTGCGTTCCCGTCCTGCTGCTCGCGGGGTGCTTCCTCGGGCTGCGCCCGCCGGCGGATTCCGCCACCGCCGCCGTTTTCGCGGTATCCATGGTCTGCACGGCGATGTTGGTGGCGGCGTGGACCACGTGGATCACGGCGACGTTGTTTTGGACGATTTCGGGAGCCGGGATTGCCCGTATCGCGCCGGTGTTGACGATGGCGGCGTCGGGCCAGTTGGTACCGCTCGCGGTGTTTCCCGATGCCTATCGCGACCTGTTGTCGTGGTTGCCCTTCGCCGGGATGGTCGACATTCCGTTTTCCATATGGACGGGCGCCGCGCACCCGACCGAGTGGGGTCTGCTCCTTTTGCGACAGGTGGGCTGGACGGTGATCCTGGTGCTGGCCGGCCGGTGGACCCTCGCCCGTGGCTTGCGCCGGGTCGTGGTGCAGGGCGGATGAACGCCCTGCGGGTGTGGGGGGCGTTGGTGCGGATCTCGATCCGTGGCCAGATGGCGTATCGCGCGAGTTTCCTGATGCTCGCCGCGGGGCAACTGGGGGCGATCGGCTTGGAGTTCTGCGGATTGGCCGCGCTCGCGCATCGTTACGGCGACTTGCCGGGCTGGCCCCTGCCCACGATCGCACTGCTGTACGGCATGGCCCAAATCGCGTTCGCCTTGGCCGAGGCGACGTTCCGTGGTTTCGACCAATTCGCCGGGTTGGTGCGCGGGGGAGATTTCGATCGTTTCCTGATCCGCCCTTGGCCTGCGAGTTTGCTGGTGGCCGGTCAAACGTTCGAATTGCGATGCATTGGCCGGGCGACGGCCGGGCTCGCCGCGCTGGCGTGGGGTGCTCCGGGTTCGGGCATCGCGTGGGATGTGCCCGCAGTGGGCATCGTGGCGAGCGCGATCGCCACGGGTGCGATGCTGTTCGGAGCCGTGTTGGTGCTGCAGGCGACGCTTTGTTTCTGGACGGTGGAATCGGTGGAAATCGCGAACGCGATCACCTACGGCGGGGTCACCGCGGCGAGCCTGCCGCTGTCGCTGTACCCGAATTGGTTGCGCATCGCCTTCACCTGGGTCGTGCCTTTGGTGCTGGTGAACACGGTCCCGATCGACGTGTTGCTTGGGCGGGGAGGCATTCCCGGTTGGCTGCCTTGGTGCTCCCCACTCGTTGGTGGCGGCATTCTCGCGCTCGCCTTGGCTGCGTTCGAAGGCGGCGTGCGCAAATACGCTTCGGCGGGGGGATGACCCCGCGCGCCCGGAAGCGCCACCGCATGGGAACCGGTATGCTGTTGGAGCCGCGCGGAACGTGGCGACGCCGGTTTTCCGCCCTCTTTCCCCGATGACCGACGACGAGCCGATCCCCGCCCTGCTCGAGCGCATCCATCGATTGGAGCGCTAGATCGAGTCGCTCGCGGATGCGAACGCGAATGCGGCGGAATGGCTGGCCGCGCTCGAGGAGGCGCGCGAGCGCGAAGCGTTGCTCTAACGGCGTGGCGAGGAATTGGCGCTGCAGGGCACCCTCGACCGAATTCTGCGCGAGGAGCGGGACGAGGCCGTCCTGCTGCGGCGGGTGGCAGAAGCACTTTCGAAAACCGCGGCCCTCGACCCCGGGGAGCCGGTGGTATTGATGATAGGCGAAATCACGATCGATTCGGGTGCCGCGGGTCCCGTCCCGATGGCGGTGGTGGTGGACGGCGAGCACGCGGCGGTCCTCCGGTTGCAACCGCGCCGTGCCGATGCCGCCTGGCACGCCCGCTGGGATGGCTTCCTGGAATCGGTCGCCAATCAAACGTCGCTGTCCTTGCATCGCCTACGCGCGGAGCGGGAGATCGAGCGCATGAACGCGGTGCTCGTGGTGGCCCGCGACGAGGCGCTCGAGGCAAGCCGGATCAAGACCGCGTTCCTCGCCAACATGAGCCATGAGTTCCGCACTCCGATGAACGCGATCATCGGCTATTCGGAGATGTTGATCGAGGATGCGGACCAGCTCGCGCCGGAGGAGATGCTGCCGGATCTACGGCGCATCCATGCGTCGGGGAAGCATTTGCTCGCGCTCATCGACGACATACTGGACCTCAGCAAGATCGAAGCCGGCCGGATGACGGTGCTCTCCGAGACATTCGACCCGGCTGCGACGATTCGCGACTTGGCGACCAACCTGATGCCCATCGTCGCCCGCAATGGCAACCGACTGGACATCGGCACCGTGGCCGAAATCGGCACCGCGAGCACCGATTCGGTCAAATTCCGTCAGGTGCTCACGAATCTGATCGGCAATGCCGCGAAGTTCACCGAGAACGGCCGGGTGTCGGTTTCGCTTGCTTCGCCCCGCGCGGGATGGATGCGGGTCGAAGTGGCCGATACGGGCATCGGCATGTCCGCCGACCAGATCGCGCGTCTTTTCCGTCCGTTCGTGCAGGCCGATCCCTCCACGACGCGCAAATACGGCGGCAC
>JBJTRZ010000159.1:0-5293 GCA_046076415.1 Armatimonadota bacterium | reverse complement strand
CCTTTCGGACGCGTACGATCCGCTGTACCAATTGGCCTATCTGACGGGAGGATGGCAGGTGCGCGCTTTGCACCGGGAACGGCTCGACGCGGGATGGAGCGATCGCGGATTCCACGACACTTTCCTGCGAACGAACCAAATGCCGATCCGGTGGATGCGATGCCTTATGGCGGGGAAAACCGAACCCGAGGACCTCGCCCGGCCTTGGAGTTTCCCTACAAGCTAGGCTGATGTAAGGTCGTCCCTCCCCGGCGAGGAGTGTCGCCGGGGAGGGAGCGCGTCACGCCTGGGCGGGCCGCGACGGGATGGGATCTCCCGCGAACTCCGCCCGTGACGGCACGGGAGGGCGATCCTTCGACGTCGACGGTTGGAGCGCAATGCGCACGACCTCCGCCACGTCGTCGACGAAATGAAAGGCCATTCCGCGCCGCAGATCGGCGGGGATGTCCTCCTCGAGATCCTTGCGGTTGCGCGCAGGCAGGATGATGGACCGCACCCCGGCGCGCCGCGCGGCGAGGATTTTCTCCTTGACCCCCCCGATGGGAAGGACGCGACCGGTCAAGGTGACTTCGCCGGTCATCGCCAAACGCGGTTTCACCGGTCGCCCCGTGAGCAGGCTGGCGAGCGCGGTAACCAGTGTGATGCCCGCCGATGGACCATCCTTGGGAATGGCGCCGGCCGGAACATGCACGTGGATCTCCGTTTCACTCCAAAAATCCGGATCGATGCCCAACTCCATGGCGTGCGACCGCACATACGACAGCGCGGTTTTCGCGGATTCCTGCATCACATCCCCGAGTTGCCCCGTCAATTGCAACGTCTTGGATCCGGCCATTCGGGTGGCTTCTATGAAGATGACATCGCCCCCGACCGGTGTCCAAACCAAGCCCGTCACCACTCCCGGAAGCGAGGCCCGCGCATCCACTTCCTCGAACTCGTGTCGGGGTGCTCCCAGCAGGCGCGCCACCTCGCCGGTGTCCACCACGACCGGTTCCTCGGCGCCTTCGGCGAAACGGCGGGTGACCTTGCGACAAACCGCAGCGATCTGCCGTTCGAGCCCTCGAACGCCGGCTTCACGCGTGTAGCCTCGCACCAACGCACGAATGCCATCGGGTTCGAACCGCAACCGCTGGGCATCGAGGCCATGTTCGCCCACCTGCTTGGGCACCAGATGTTTTTCGGCGATGGCAGTCTTCTCTTCTTCCGTGTAGCCGGCGATCTCGATCACTTCCATCCGGTCGCGCAGCGGGCCTTGGATCGTATCGAGCGAATTGGCCGTGGTGATGAACAGGACTTTCGAGAGATCGAACGGCGTGTCGAGGTAATGGTCGCGGAACGAGCGGTTTTGTTCGGGATCGAGCGCCTCGAGCAGGGCCGAGGAGGGATCGCCGCGGAAATCGGAGCTGACCTTGTCCACTTCGTCGAGCAGGAGCACCGGGTTGTTGGTGCCCGCTCGTCGTATCGCGGTGATGATTTGACCGGGCATCGCGCCAATGTAGGTGCGGCGATGTCCGCGAATCTCCGCCTCGTCCCGAACTCCTCCCAAGGAGAATCGATGGAACTCCTTGCCGAGGGACCGCGCGATCGACCGTCCCAAACTCGTTTTGCCGACTCCGGGAGGACCCACCAGGCAAAGGATCGGCTGACGGATCGATCCTTCGGGGCGGAACTTGCGCACCGAAAGGTATTCCAGAATCCGGTCCTTCACTTTTTCAAGACCATGGTGGTCCTCGTCGAGCACCGCCTTGACATGGGGAATGTCGATACGGTCTTCGCTGGAGCGATTCCAAGGCAATGCCGCGAGCAGTTCGAGATAGGTGCGGCTGACGGTGTATTCCGGCGAACCGGTCGCCATTCGCGCCATCCGATCCAGTTCCCGATCCGCTTCCTTGCGCGCCTCTTCGGGCAAAGCGGCTTCCTCGACCTTCCGGCGCAGTTCGGCAATGTCCTGACTCCGATCATCTCCGTCGCCGAGTTCGCGCTGAATGGCCTTCATCTGTTCGCGCAGGAAATACTCGCGTTGCGCCCGGCTCATCTCGCCCGCCGCTTCGGACTGGAGACGCGCGCCCAACTCGAGGACCTGAACCTCTTTGACGAGGTGCGCCAAAAGTGCCCGCATCCGTTCGACCAGCGGGAAGGTGCCCAGGATGCCCACCTTTTCCGCGGTGGTCAGGTGCGCATGCGCCGCCATCAAATCCGTCATCGCGGAGGGCGAGCCCACGTTGTCGGACTCGCCGATGCCTTTCAGGTCGTCCGGCAAGTCGGGCGACAGCTCGACGATCTTTTCGAAGGATTCGCGCAGCAAGCGACGCAGGGCCTCGACCTCGGTCGCCTGATCCTCCGCGATCAGCGGTTCCTCGACCGCCTCGATGCGCGCCTTGAGGTACGGTTTGTCCTCGAGCACTTCCACGATTCGGAAACGTTGCAGCCCACGGACAATGAGGCGCGTGGCGTCGGGGCCCTTGCCGAGCATGCGTATGCTCACCGCAACCCCCACGGGGTGGATGTCATCGACTGTGGGCGACTCCGTCTCCGGCTCCTTCTGGGTAACGATCCCGATGACACGTTCACCGGAAACCACGGCTTCCTCGATGAGACGCACGTAAGGGGTCCGTCCAACGACAATCGGAGCCACGAGCAAAGGGAACACCACCGCATCGCGCAGCGGCAACAGGCTCAGCACTTCCGGAATCCTCGGGGCCTCGCTGACCTCGGTGCCGATGGTTTCGAACACGCTTGCTTCTCCGTCCGTCTCCGGCGGCGTCTGCGATTCCTTGCTTTCTTCGCTCATTGATCTCCCTCCAGCTCCACCGGAATGATCCGAACGGCCGGCTTGTTGCGCCTGCGGGGCAACTTGACGGTCAAAAATCCGTTGCGCAACGTCGCCACGATTCCCTCGCGATCCACATCGGCCTCCTCCGGCAGTGGGAACACCCGTTCGAACGGCCCGAAGTAGATCTCGAGATGTCGGCACCCGGTGCGGTCCTGCCGATCCGTGGCGGGTTCCGTACGTTGACCGGAAACCGAAAGCCGGCGACCGTCCCCGCTCAGGACGATCTGCATGGCATCGCTCGCGACCCCCGCCAGCTCCAGCGTGATGGACCATCCATCGCGTGTTTCGTGGAAATCGGCGGGAGGCTGCCAGAACGCCGCTTGTCCGGGCGTTTCAAGGAATGCGCGAAGCGCCTCCTCGGTGAAACGATGCATATCGAGTTCCATGCGTCGGAACAGATCCGACGGATCGCGGCGTGCCATGGATAGCGCTCCTCCAATGCGCAGTGAAACCGTAATACCTTCAGAAAAACTCTGAAGTTCCCGGATGGCAATACTTAATTTTCCGGATGCCGAGGGGGAGCTGCAACCCGGTTCCATCGATCGACGGTGGGGCGAGGCAGCACCGTGCGCCGCCCGTCGGACCAGCGGATTTCCGCCTTTTCCACGGACGGCACCGTCCCAAGGCCAAAGTGTATGCGGCGGTCCGAAGCGCTCAGGTACGATCCGCCACCTTCCACGACCGCCGTCCAACGCGCATTTCCGCTCGTATGGATCGTCACCGTGGCATGCAGCGCATCGGTCCCGGGTGCCGCCCCGCGCAGATCGAATCCGATCCAGTGTCCCCGCGAGCGGGATTCGTTGCGCAGCACCAAGGGAGTGGCATTCTGGCGTACCACGACCAGATCGACGCGGCCATCGTCGTCGAGGTCCGAGGCGACCAAGCCCCGCCCGAGGGCCGGAACCGCCAGATCGGGCACCTGCGAATCCGAGACAGGGTCGAATTTCCCGTCCGTGCCGCGGAAGAGTTGCTGGGGCTGGAGGAATGCGCCTCCCGGCTCGATACGGTCGGCGTGTTCGGTCACGTGTCCATTGGCAATCGCCAGATCCACGGCACCGTCGTTGTCGAAATCCAGGAATCCGGCACCGAAGGACACCCTGCGCACCGTGGGCGCGGCGATACCGGTGGTCGCGGAAACATCCTCGAACACTCCGTTTCCGATTGGGCGAAACAAGGCGTCCGGGGAACCGGAAAAATCCGTCAGGAAGAGCGATTCGGAACCGTCCTGCCCGATCGCACGCGCGGCGATGCCCATGGTGGCCATCCGCTGCCCATCCGCACGGACCGCAAGTCCCATTTCGGACCCTGCCTCGCGGAATCGCCCACGGCCGTTCCCGAGCCAAACCTGGTTCCCGGTCAGGTCCGTGCCCACCAGAATGTCGTTGTGGCCGTCTCCATCCAGATCCCGTATCGTTGCCACGAGCGAACGGCCTTTCGCTTGCCCGAGTCCCGCCTTTGCCGTGATATCGACGAAGCCGGAGCCGGTATTGCGAAACAACTGATTCGTATCCGGAGGATAGCGATCCGGCGGACAATAGTCGGGAAGTTCGCCGGTACGGCACGGGATATCGCGCTCCCAGGTCCAAGGAGCGTAGTGGCAAACGAACAAATCCGGTCGACCATCGTGATCGATGTCGCCGAACACGGCGGACGTGGCATAGCCCGTTGAATGCCGGTCGCCCAGCCCCCATGCTCGGGTAACGTCCGTAAATCGACCGCCACCGCGATTCAGGAAAAGGCGATTGCCTCCGATCGAGGTCAGGAACAGGTCGCTTCGCCCGTCCGCGTCGACATCGGCGACCGCCACGCCGTGGGCGTATCCCAGATCTCCGGCCAAGCCCGCGGAGCGCGTGGCATCCTCGAAACGGAAACCACCCAGGTTGCGGTACAGCCGCAGGGTCGATTCGGTGAATCCGGACCGATCGCGTTCCGCCGGACCCGACTGAACGAAGACGAGGTCCCGTTTTCCGTCGCCGTCGAAATCGAGCACGCCGACCCCGCCGGGGAGTACTTCGATGAATCGGTGCGCTCCGCGCACCCCGTTGTCCTGACGAAAATCGATGCCAGCCCCGAGGGCGATATCGCGAAAAAGAACCGCTTTCGACGTTGGCCCACGCCGCGCGGGAGCGCAGCCCCCTCCCAGGAGGCTGATGGCGATGACGGGAACGAAACCGAGACCCATTCGTGTCATCGCGTTGCCGCCAATTGCTCTCGCCACCGGGACACGGCGGGATCGGCCGGGGCGATTCGTTCGGCGCGCGCAAGACACTCTCGTGCAACGCGCAATTCGCCGGTGGACACGGCGATCCGGATCGCCGATATCTGCTCCGCGAGTCCGGCACCGGTCGCGCGCGCGGCACGCACCGCATCTTCGTACGACCGTCGAGCGGAAAGGGTGGAACGGTGCTTCGCGCCGGCTATCGCCGCTTCCCGTGCATTACCCAGCATATGTTCCACAAC
>JBJTRZ010000158.1:0-2638 GCA_046076415.1 Armatimonadota bacterium | reverse complement strand
GCCCGCGAGTGGATGGGCAGGTGCGCGCGCCACGCGTCCCGAACTGCACGGCATGAAAATGTTGGTGACCGGCGCCGCCGGGTTTCTGGGGACGATGCTGGTGGAGCGCCTCCACGCGCTCTCTCCGAACGATTCCATCGTCGCCGTCGACACCCACGCGGCCGGTGCGCCGATTCCCGGAACGACGCGTTTGGCGATCGACATCGCTTCGCCCGGCGAAATCGCGCGGGTCGTGGAAACCCACGGGCCGTTCGAGCGGGTCTGGCACCTCGCCGCCGTGGTTTCCGGAACCGCCGAAGCCGATTTCGATTTGGGTTGGCGGGTCAATTGGGACGGCACCCGGTTCCTGCTCGACGCGCTGCGCGGGCAGGCCGAACGCCTTGGCATCGTCGCCCGCCTCGCGTTCACCAGCTCGGTCGCCGTGTTTGGAGGCGATTTGCCCGAGGTGGTCGACGATCGAACGGTGGCCACGCCGCAATGGTCCTACGGGATGCAAAAACTGGCCTGCGAAATCCTGATCGGCGACCACACGCGCAAGAGCTTCGTCGACGGACGGGCGATCCGACTCCCCACCATCTCCGTGCGGCCCGGCGCCCCGAACGGAGCGCTTTCGAGTTTCGCCAGCGGCATCGTCCGCGAGCCGATGGCGGGGCTCCCGGCCGACCTGCCGGTGCCCGACGACACCGCGTTGTGGCTGCTGTCCCCCGACGCCGCGGTCGACGCGCTGGTGCGCACCAACACGCTGGGGGCCGACGATTTCCACGGCGGAATCCATGGCCGCGGACTCAACCTTCCGGGGCTGACCGTGACCGTGGCGGAAATGCTCGAGGCCCTGCGGACCGTGGCCGGCGACGATGCCGTGGCGCGGGTGCGACGGGTGCGCGACCCGCGCGTCGAGGCCGTCGTCGGACAGTGGCCCGCGCGCTTCCGCACCGACCGGGCGGACGCACTCGGGTACCGCGCCGACACCGATTTCACCGACATCGTGCGGCGCCACGCGGCACGGATCGTCGCAAACGATTCGCGCCCCGAGTGAAGTCGACCCTGCGCGCCTCCGTCCACCCCTCCGAAAAACAAGCCATGGCAACGCCCCAATCCACCCTTCCCGCCGGATACACCCTTCCCACCGTCGACCTTGCGGGGGAAACCCACCGCCAAGTCGTGGTGGACCGCGAGCCGGGGCAATATCTGGGGCATCCCACGACCGTGTTGCTCGAGGACGGACGCACGCTGCTCTGCGTGTATCCAAAGGGCCACGGCAAGGGACCAATCGTTTATAAACGCAGTCTCGATGGCGGGCGCACCTGGTCGGACCGGTTGCCCACGCCGGCGAACTGGGCGACCAGCGGCGAATGCCCCACGCTCTACCGCATCGTCGACAAAAAACGGCGCAGACGCCTGGTGCTCTTCTCGGGCCTGTATCCCGTGCGCACCGCGATTTCCGAGGACGACGGGCGAACGTTCACCGAACTCGCTCCCATCGGCGACTACGGAGGCATCGTCCCGATGAGTTCGGTGGTGCGTCTCGCCGGCGGGGATCATCTGGCGCTCTTCCACGACGACGGGCGCTTTTACGCGAATTCGGGCAAGGCCACCAAGTTCACCGTGTATTCGATCCGCTCCGCGGACGGGGGACGGACTTGGTCGAATCCCACGGTGATCGCCGCGCACCCCAAGGCGCACCTGTGCGAACCGGGAGCCCTGCGCTCTCCGGACCGGCGCACGATCGCGGTCCTGCTGCGCGAAAACAGCCGCGCGTTCAATAGTTTCCTGATCACCAGCGACGACGAAGGGGTGACCTGGTCGAAGCCGCGCGAGGTGCCCGCCGCGCTCACCGGCGACCGGCACACGGCCGTGCACACGCCCGACGGAAGATTGTTCATTTCGTTCCGCGACACCGCGCGCGAGAGTCCCACCAAGGGCGACTGGGTGGGCTGGGTCGGAACCTGGTCGGATCTGATCGAGGGACGCGAAGGACAATGTCGGGTTCGTTTGATGGACAATCTCGTCTCCGGCGACTGCGCATATCCCGGAGTGGTGGTGCTGCCCGGCGGCGAAATCGTGACCACCACCTACGGCCACTGGACGACCGGGGAAGCGCCCTACATAGTTTCGGTCCGCTTTCGCATGGAGGAGATCGATCGTAAATTGGCGATGCGGGGGAAACCATGAAGCAGGGCTGGACCGGTCTTGTGGCGGCCCCGCACACGCCGTTCACCGCCGACGGTGCCCTCGATGTTTCGGTTGTTCCTGCGCAGATGGAGCACCTCGTGTCCGACGGTGTCGCGGGAGCGTTCGTGTGCGGCTCCACCGGCGAGGGACCGTCGATGACGGTGGCGGAACGAATGGCGCTCGCCGAGGCGTGGATGCGCCACCGACCACGCGGTTTCCCGGTGATGGTGCACGTGGGGACCGCTTCGCTGCCCGACAGCGTCGCATTGGCACGCCATGCCGAGGCGATCGGGGCGGATGCCGTGGCAACCCTACCGCCGTTCTATTTCAAACCTTCGGGGATCGAAGCGCTGCTCGCGTGGTGTCGACCGGTGGCCGATGCGGCGGGCAAATTGCCGTTCCTCTATTACCACTTGCCCGCGCTGTCGGGCGTGGATGTCTCGATGACCGCCACCGCCGACGCGGC
>JBJTRZ010000157.1:0-1979 GCA_046076415.1 Armatimonadota bacterium | reverse complement strand
ACTGAAGTTTCTCGAATTGCATCGAATTATATGTCTAACCCATTCGAAGTATCGGTAGGACATAAGAATCAAAGTAATGAAAACATTGAACATACCTATTATCAGGTCAAAGAAAAAGATCGTTTTGAAGCTGTTAAACGTTTGATTGACTTTAATCCAACGATTTTTGGTTTGGTTTTGAGCAGGAATACTTCCTGTACTCCGGAGCCACCAACAAGCCCCTCGGATTCCCCGAGCGCGGCTATCCCGCTCCCCAAGGTCCGTACTACTGCTCGGTCGGTGCACGAAACGCATTCGGCCGTGCCATTGTCGAAGAGCATCTCGAAGTCTGTCTCCAAGCCGGACTGAACGTCGAGGGTATCAACGCCGAGGTCGCAACCGGTCAGTGGGAATTCCAAATCTTCGCCAAGGGTGCCAAGGAAGCCGGTGACCAAATCTGGATCGCCCGTTACCTGCTGGAACGCATTGGTGAAAAGCACGACGTCTGGGTGAACTGGCACTGCAAACCGCTGGGCGACACCGACTGGAACGGTTCGGGCATGCACGCGAACTTCTCCAACACGGTCCTGCGCACTTCGGGTTCGAAGGATGCCTACGACAAGATCTGCCAAGCGTTCGCGCCGGAGGAGATCATCATGGCCCATATCGATGTCTACGGGCCGGACAACCATATGCGCCTGACCGGCAAGCACGAGACCGCTCCGTGGAACAAGTTCTCCTACGGCATTTCGGACCGCGGCGCATCGATCCGTATCCCCATGGGAACGGTGCAGCGTGGTTGGAAGGGTTGGCTGGAGGATCGCCGACCGAATTCGGCGGCCGACCCGTACAAGGTCGCCGCGCGCATCATCAAGACGGTCAAGACGGCCCAGCTCTGACCCGATCGTCCCCGATCAAAGCCTCCGGCGCGTGCGCCGGAGGCTTTTCGTTTGCCCGTGCGGGCAGGTAAACTCCCCGAGTGACCACCGCCGATTCCACGTCCGCGTCGAAGGAGCCCGCCGTGCCGACCGCGGCCGAGGAGCCGAGTGCTGGTCGGCGCATCGCGTCCATCAAATCGCTGGTGGTGACGCTCGCGTTCCTTTTCCTGCTGGTCGTGGCGATGCTGCTCGACATTCCGTACCTCTACATCATGGCGGTCGCGCTCGCGCTCCTGCAGCCGGTCAGCTACCATCTCGCCGCCCGGTTCGCCCCCGCCTACACCGCCGCGCGCCACCATCGGCCGACCGCGGTCGAGGGCAAGCCGTTCGATCTTCGCACCCGGCTGACTTCCCGCGGAGGGATGCCGCAGGCCGGGGTGTCGTTGCGGGAGGAGTTGCCCGCCGCTTTCCGGGAAGTCGGGGATCCCTCCGGTCCGATGGATTGGTGGGATGGACGCGAGGGGGAACGTGCCATCGTGGTCGAGCCGCTGGTTCGCGGAGTCCATCGCTTCACCACGGTTCGAGTTGATGGATCGGATCCCCTGGGCCTGTTCTTCTTCGAAGCGGACCTGCCATGCGCCTCCCAAGTGGTCGTGCATCCCGCTCCCCTGCCGGGGTTCGAGCGCGGAGCATGGGGCGGAGGCCCGATCGGCGTGCGGGAGCGCGATGGCACCGCTCGCCGTGGCGAGGGGCTGGAGTTCCACGGGGTGCGGGACTACCGGCCGGGAGACTCCCGGCGCCGCGTGCACTGGCGAACGAGCGCCAAGCGGGGCCGTTTGGCGGTGGTCGAGTTTGAAAAGGCTTTTCGTCAGGATCTGTTGCTGGCGATCGATCTTGGTCCCGATTGCGCCGTGGGTGCGGGACGGGAAACCCCCCTCGAACACGCGATCAAGGCGGCGGCCACGCTCATCGATCGAACGTTGTCGCAGGGCGGAGGGGTGGTCCTCGCCACGGCGCAGGGAACCGCACGGATTCACGCCGGGCGAGCCGACACGGATGTCCAGCGTTTCCATGTTTTCGATCTGCTCGCGCGCCTCGTGCCGGGAAACGTTTCCTTGGCGG
>JBJTRZ010000156.1:0-1905 GCA_046076415.1 Armatimonadota bacterium | reverse complement strand
TCCCGGGCCGGGCAGGATGGGAGGGGTGCCGCAGCCTTGCCCGCCGCATCCGCCCGTGCTATCCTGACCCGCCATGCACCCTACCCCCGACCCCACCCTTTTGACCGTTTCGATCCATGGCTTCGCCACCGGGGGCGCGGCAGTGGGGCGCGTGGTGGGTCCCGAGGGAGCGCCGCAGATCGGCATGGCCGCGTTCGTGCCCTACGCCGCTCCCGGCGAGACGGTGACGGCGCGCATCGCGAAGGCGTGGTCGCGGCATTTGGAAATGGACTTGGTCGACATCGGCGACGCCTCGCCCGACCGCGTCGCCCCGGCGTGCTCCTCGTTCGGGGAATGCGGCGGGTGCCAATTGCAGCATGTTTCGGAAGAGGCGCAGCGCCGTGCCCGCCGGAGCATGGTGGTGGACGCGTTGCGGACCGGCGGCCTCGCCGACTGCATGGACCGCGTGGAAGAGACGATCGCCGGCCCGGCGCTGGGGTACCGCCAGCGCGTGACATTCCATGTGGATCCCGACACGGGCCATGTGGGCTATTACCGCCGGCGTTCGCACGACCTGCTGGTGCCCGAGCGGTGCCCGGTGGTGCGTCCCGCTCTGGAAACCTGCTTCGAAACACCGATCGAGCTCGGACCGCTCGCGCCGTGCGAACGCGGGGATCTTTCGGTGGAGGAAGGGGAACACGGCGTGTTCGCGGTGCTCACCCTCTCGCATCCGCTCTCGGCGGGTCGGTTGCGCGCCGTGGTGGCCGCGCTCGCCGCGCGATTCACCGGGGGTGCGGTGCGGTGTCCGGGCCGCGCGCCGTTCGTGTACGGGGAAACCAGCGTGGTCCGCACCGTGGCGGGCGCCGAGACCCAGTCCGCGCCAGGCGGTTTCGCGCAGGCCAATCCGGCGATGAACGAACGCCTGATCGCGCATGTGGTCGGGGAAGCGGACGGGGCGCGCACCGCGTGCGATTTGTACGCCGGCTCCGGCAATTTCACGTTTCCGCTCGCGGCCCGCGGCACGGCCATCGTGGCGGTGGAATCGGATCCCGAATTGGTGGCTTCCGGGCGGGCGGAGGCGGCTCGGCGCTCGGTGGCGGTGCGCTTCCACGAGGAGCGGGTGGAGAAATACGTGCGGCGTTCGCCGTCGCCGGTCGACTTCCTGTTGGCCGATCCGCCGCGGGCGGGCCTCGACAAAGCCGCGTCGCATCTCGGGTTCGCCCGCCGGTTGGTGTTGATCTCCTGCCATTTGCCGTCGGCCATCCGGGACCTCAAGGCGTTGCGCGCCGACGGCTGGGAGATCGCCCGCATCGTTCCATTCGACATGTTCCCGCAAACCGGACATGTGGAGATCGCGACCACGTTGGAGCGTTCCGCGCCGGCCATTTGACGCGGGTTGAATGCGCCTCGCACGCGTGGCGGCGGCGGGAGCGGATCGCGACGTTTGCGGCAATAGGTCGTCCGATCCACTTGCACGGGCATCCTGACAGATCCACCCTGTGGGTGATGGCCTTTGGTAGGATGCGGGCATGGGAAAAGGCCCCGCTTTCGCTCCTTTGACGCTGAAGGATTACGTGGCCCAGATGCGCCCGATCCCGGGCGGCACGTTCCAAATGGGCTCGGACCAGAGAGACGAGGACGAAGAACCCGTGTATGAGATGGACTCCGGCGGCGGACCCGAGAGGTCCCGACACCGGCTATAGGCGCGTGCTTCGCGGCGGTTCCTAGGTCAACATCGACGCGGGCAACTTCCGCTGCGCCTATCGCGGCTGGAACTCCCCGGACTACAGGTTCACCCTCGACGGGTTCCGGTTGACGTCCCCGGGACCGTAGCTCCTTTTCCCTTTGGTCCTCTTGCCCTTTTCCTCTCCATCGCCCGGTTGCGGGCATCCCGAAGCAACCCACCCTGCGAGCGATGGCTTTGGT
>JBJTRZ010000155.1:0-6717 GCA_046076415.1 Armatimonadota bacterium | reverse complement strand
GACACGGGGTCGAAGCCCTCCCCGGTTACCGCCCGGCCAAGCCGATGGTCTTCTGCGGCCTGTACCCGATCGATTCCGTGCAGTTCCAGGACCTCAAGGAAGCACTGGCAAAGATGCAGCTCAACGACGCCGCGTTGTCGTTCGAGCCCGAGTCCTCCGCCGCGCTCGGCTTCGGCTTCCGCTGCGGGTTCCTCGGCCTGCTGCACATGGAGATCATCCAGGAGCGGCTCGAGCGCGAATTCAACCTCAGCCTGCTCGCCACCGCGCCGAGCGTGGTCTACAAGGTGTACGGAACCGACGGCCAGGTCGACGATGTCGACAATCCGGCGAACTGGCCCAACCCCACCAAGATCGAGCACGTGGAGGAGCCCTACGTGGAGGCCACCATCATCGTGCCCGACGGCTATGTCGGAGCGGTCATGGACATGGGCCGCGATCGGCGCGGCATCCTCGGACGCATGGACTATCCCGCTCCGGGCCGCGTGATGCTGCACTACGAGCTTCCGCTCGCCGAGATCATCATGGATTTCTTCGACCAGTTGAAGAGCCGGACGAAGGGCTACGCGAGTTTCGATTACGAACTCTCGGGATACAAACCGAGCAGTTTGGTCAAGCTCGACATCATGGTCAACTCGGAAGGCGTCGACAGCCTTTCGTTCATCACCCATCGCGACAAGGCGTTCCAGCGTGGAAAAGCCCTGGTCGAGAAACTCAAGGAAATCCTCCCCCGACAGCAGTTCGAGATCAAATTGCAGGCGGCCATCGGCGGAAAGATCGTCGCCGCCGAACGCGTCTCCGCGCTGCGCAAGAACGTCCTCGCCAAGTGTTACGGCGGCGACATCACCCGCAAACGCAAACTCCTCGAAAAGCAGAAGGAAGGAAAGAAGCGGATGAAGTCGGTCGGCAATGTGGAGATCCCGCAGGAGGCGTTCATGAGCGTCCTGCGCCTCAACGACTGACCCGCCTCCGCGCCGCGCCATGCACGTCCTCGGAGTCGATATCGGCGGCACCAAAATCGCCGCGGGCATGGTCGACACGGCCACGGGATCCGTGCTGCATGTCGATCGGGTCGCCACGGAGGCCTCCCTCGGCGGCGTGGCCGTGCTCGAGCGGGCCGTCCTGCTCGCCCAGCGGGTCCGCCAAGTTTCCGGCGTCGTTCCCGAGCGCATCGGCATCGGGGCGGGTGGACAGATCGATCCGATCGCCGGCGACGTGGTCCATGCCACGGAACTGCTTCCCGGTTGGACCGGCCAACCCCTCGCCGCCACCTTTTCCGACGTTTTCCAGATTCCCGCCTACGCCGACAACGATGTGAACGCATTGGCCGAGGGCGAACTCCGCCACGGGGCTGGACGGGGATGCCACAGCCTGATCTTCCTGGCGCTGGGCACCGGCGTGGGCGGAGCGATCGTCGTCGATGGCAAGGTCGTCCACGGTGCGCGCGGCGCGGGAGGCGAACTCGGGCACCTGCTCCTCTACCCACCCGATCGGAATCTCGAGGCCTGTGCCAACGGGGAAGCCGTCCGACGCGCGTACCAATTGGCTCTCGGGAGTCGGTCCGGACTGGCTTCGGAGGAAATCGCCGCGCGCGCCGAAATGGGAGATCCCGCGGCGGTGGAGGCCGCCGAGATCGTCGGACGCGACCTCGGATTCGCGCTGGTCACGCTGGCCCATTTGCTCGCCCCGGAGAAAATCGTGGTGGGCGGGGGAGTGCTGGACGGATTCCGGGAACGGGTGCTCGGGCCCGCACGGGAGCAGGTTCGACTGCGGTGCTTGCCCGGAGTGGCGGGCACACCCGTGGTGGCCGCCGAACTCGGGCGCGACGCGGCCGTGGTCGGCGCCGCGGCGGTGGCGGAACGCGCGCTTTCCTGACGCGCGAGTCGCCGACGGTACAATGCCGCGATGTCCCGGATCGCGCTGCTTCCCCTCGATGAACGCCCTGTCAACACCCGCTATCCCGCGATGCTCGCACGGATCGCCGGGGCGGAGGTCGTGCTTCCTCCCGAGAGCGCGATGGGCACCGGGCGCGAAGGCGCCGACCGGGACGCCGTGGCGGATTGGCTTCGCTCCGAGGGGCCCCGCTGCGATGGCGTGGTCGCCTCCGCCGAATTTCTCGCGTTCGGAAACCTGATTCGTAGTCGGATCTCCCACGAGTCCGCCGTCGAAGGCATCTCCCGCCTCGCGGTGCTCGAGGAACTGCACCGGGGCGGAGCCGCGGTGAGCGCCTTTGGTTTGGTCACTCGGATACCCAACGCCAACGACTGCGTCGAGGAACCCGAGTATTGGGGAACCTACGGTACCCGTCTGCACCGCTTGTCCCAGGGGCTGCATCGGCTGGGAGTTGGTGCGGGCGAGGCGCAGGATGGGGAAACCGTTCGGCGGCTGGAGGGTGAGATCCCCGCCGAACACCGCTCCGATTGGCTGACGCGCCGTTTGCGCAACCACTGCCTCGACCTTGCGCTGCTCGACCTGGTGGCCCGCGGGTCGATCGATTTGTTGCTGCTCACCTCCGACGACACTTCGACCTGGGGACTCTCCACCCGCGAGCGGGCGTGGATCGAGGAATGGGCCGAACTCCTGAACGAGCCCCTCGCCGAACGTTTGTTGGTCCATCCCGGCGCCGACGAGGTGGGCAGCGCCTTGGTGGTGCGGATGCTCGCCGCGCAGCGCGGGCGAACCGCACGCATCCATGTGACCTACGCCGTGCCGGAGGGCGCGGAAATCGTCGCTCCCTACGAGGACCGGCCGGTGCACCGAACCGTGGAGGGCCAGATTCGGGCCTGCGGAGCGCGCATGGTCGCCGACGCGTCCGACGCCGACATCTTCCTTCTCGTATTGCCTCCCTCGCCGCGTCGCACGGAATTCCGTGAGGATTTCGCGGATGCCGAACGGGCGGACCGGGAAGCCGCGTACCGCGGAGCGTTCGCCGCGCTCGCGCACCGCGTCGAAGCGGGCCAACCGGTGGCCATCGCCGATGTCGCGTATCCAAATGGCTCGGATCCACTGGCGATCGAGCTCCTGTTCGCGCCGGATGCCCCGTTCGCGCCCGGCGCGCTGGCCGCCTACGGCGCGTGGAATACCGCGGGCAACACGCTCGGGACCACGATCGCCCAGGCCATTTGCGTTTGGCTGGGTTGTGGCGACCCCGGGGCGCGGCAACGGTTCCTGACCCATCGGTTCCTCGAGGACTGGGGTTGGCAGGCGGTCGCGCGCAGGCAGGTCCGCGCGGCCAACACGGCTCGGTGGGGACGGCATGATCCGGATCCCGCTTCGGAAAACGAATTGACGGAGACGCTGCGCGATGCGCAGGCGCGGCTCGCCACCGCGCTTTCCTGGCTTGCATCGCACAGGGTTGGCGACGGGTTGCGCCTCGCCGAGGGGAGCGTGCGCCTCCCGTGGCGCCGGACGTTCGAGATCGATTTCACGCTGGAATAGCGCGGCAAGACGGGTATCGGTTCTCGCGTTGTTGACTCTTGTTGCTGTTGATGATGCGAATTTGCGTCCGCTGGTGTTGACAGTCGGAAGAACGTGGGGATATACTCCGCAAGCGTTGGCCCGCCCGGGTCGGCGACACTCTCGAGGAAACGGAGCGAGGAGCCAGTCATGGAGGCGGAAAGCCGCGAACTGCTCACGGTGGAACAAGCTGCCAATTATTTGCAGTTGTCCCAATCCAGCATCCGCTCCTACATCCGTCAAGGAAAGCTCAAGGCCTTCCGGGTCGCCGGGAAGCGCAAAGTGCTTATCCACCGCGACGAGCTCCTGAAATTGCTGGAGCCGGCCCGCGGCGACGAGTGACGCGGGAGTGCCTCGGACTTCGGCCCGCCCTTCCCTGATCGGGGAAGCGGTGGAGGCATGGCGATACCGGGAACTCCTCGGCACGCTGATCCGCCGCGAGCTTGATGTCCGCTACAAGAATTCCCTCTTCGGCGTGGCGTGGTCCCTCGCCAATCCCCTCGTGCGTGCCCTTGTCCTTTGGGCCGTGTTCGACAAGATCGCGCCGCTGGGCGTGCACGACTATTCGGCATACCTCCTCGCCGCGTTCCTGCCGTGGACGTTCTTCCTGACCGGTACGCTCGATGCGGCCGAGTCGGTGTCCAAGCAGATGGCGCTGGTGCGCAAGGTGTACTTCCCGCGGGAGCTCCTGCCCCTCGCCACCACCTTGGCGAACCTGCGCCACTTCCTGCTCTCGCTCGTCGCGGTGGCGGTTCCGTTCCTGGTGTTCCTCTACGGGCGCGACACGCTTGCGCACGGCCGCCTCAGCTTGCCACCGGCGGAGATCCTGCTGGTTCCGTTGCTCGTGATCCTGCAAACGTTGCTCATCGCCGGGCTCGCGTTGTTCCTCTCCGCGCTCAATGTGTTCCTCGAGGACACGAAGTTCCTGGCGGCGGTCGTGCTGGACCTCCTCTTCTACGCCGTTCCGATCATCTATTTCATCGAGCAGGTGGCCGTGACTCCCGCGTTTTCGCCGTCGACGGCGCGCTTGCTCCACGACCTGTTCCTGCTCAATCCGATGACGGTGCTATTGGTGAGCTGGCGCGTTTGCCTGCTGCGGCCCACCACCATGCCGGCGGGACGGTTCGGCCTGGGCGAGGATCTCGCGGTCAACCAAGGCATTCCATGGGCCTTCCTCGGCATTGCGGGAGTGGTCTGCATCGGGGTTTTCCTCGGTGGCTACGCGTTCTTCAACCGACGAAAATGGCGCTTCGTGGAGCAGATGTGAAAACGCCCGCGATCGCCGTGCGCGGGGTCTCCAAATCGTTCGTCGTCGCCGGAACGGGCTACGCGGGCATCAAAGGGCGCATGGGCGCCCTGCTGTCGGGGCGTCGCCCGGAGCCACGGGTCGTCCGCGCCCTCGACGGCGTCGACCTCGAAATCCACCGCGGCGAGACCGTCGCCCTGATCGGCCGCAACGGGTCGGGCAAATCGACCCTGCTTTCGCTCTGCGCGCACGTGATGCTTCCCGATACCGGTTCGATCGCCTTCCCGTCGTCGGCCGACCCGGACCACCCGCGCCTCGCTCCGTTGCTGGAGGTGGGCGCGGGTTTCCACCCGGACCTGACCGGCGCGCAGAACGTTTTTTTCAACGGTGCGATCCTCGGGCTGTCGCGGGCCGAAATGCAACGGCGCTACGACGACATCGTCGCTTTCGCGGATTTCGAGAACCCGGCCTACCTCGACGCCCCGGTTCGCACCTATTCCTCGGGAATGTTCGTTCGTCTGGGATTCGCCGTGGCGGTGCACACGGATCCTGAAATCATTCTCGTGGACGAAACGCTTGCGGTGGGCGACGAATCGTTCCAGCGCAAATGCTACGATCGCATACGGCGTTTCCAGGAGGAAGGGCGCACGATTGTTTTCGTCAGCCACGATATGGACGCGGTCCGGCGCGTGGCCACGCGTGCGGTCTGGCTGCGGCATGCGCGGGTCGCCGAGGATGGCACCGTGAACGACGTGGTGGCGGCCTACCACCGCGACGTGGGTTTGCCCGACTGATTCGCGCCGGCGGCAGGGGAGTGCCCGCGCCCGCGTCGAATTCATGGAGCATGAGCCGCACGATACCCGTGCGCGCGGACGTGCCGCGCGAGACGACCTGGGACCTCGATGTCCTCTTTCCCACCGCCGAGGCCTGGGAGGAGGCGTTCCTCGCCTGCGATCGCGAGATTCCCACGCTCGCGGCGAAGGCGGGAACCTTGGGCGAATCCGTCGAGGCCGCGCGGGCGACCCTCGATATCATCGAGGGGGCCAAGGTCCGGGTTGGACACGTGGCGGTCCACGCGCGACTGTCGTGGGCCGTGGACACCGGCGATGCCCACGCGGCCGAGCGGTCCGAACGGGCATCCGGTCTGGTGGCGCGCTTCGCCGCGGCCACCGCGTTCGTCGAGCCGGAACTGCTCTCCCTTGGCACCGAACGTTTGGCCGCCTATGCCGCCGATCCCGCCCTCGCGGAGTTCGCCCATCCCCTGGACCGTCTGCGGCGCCGAGCCGACCACGTGCGCTCGCCCGAGGTGGAGGAAATACTTATCCGTGCCGGAGAGGCGTTCGGCGCCGGGCGAATCCACTCCGCGATCACCGACACGGATCTGGTGTTTGGATCGGCCACGGGTACGGATGGGTCCTCCTTGGAAATCGGTCAGGGAACCATCGGCAAACTGCTTACCGACCCGGACCGGGAAGTGCGCCGCACCGCGTGGGAGCGCTACGCCGATAGGCATTTGGAATTGCGCAACGGCCTCGCGGCGGCGTGCTTCGCCGGAGTGCGCCAAAACGTGTTCGTGGCGCGCGCCCGCGGATATCGTTCTCCGCTCCACGCATCCTTGGAAGCCAATTGGATTCCCGTGGCCGTATTCGAGAACCTCGTGGATGCGTTCGTACGCCACCTTCCGGTGTGGCACCGGTATTGGGATTTGCGGGCAAAGGTTCTGGGAGTGGGGCGACTCGCGCCATGGGACGCCAAGGCGCCCTTGGTCGCGGATGGAGGCCCGGTCGTGCCGTACCGGCAAGCGGTCGATTGGATCGCCGAAGGAATGGAACCGCTGGGAAGCGAGTACGTGGCGGCCTTGCGGCGGGGGTGCGGGCCGGAGCGATGGGTCGACGTTTACCCGAACCGGGGGAAACGCATGGGGGCGTTTTCTTCCGGCACGTTCGGCACGCATCCCTACATCTTGATGTCGTACAACGACGACGTTTTCTCGCTATCGACGCTCGCGCACGAACTCG
>JBJTRZ010000154.1:0-5160 GCA_046076415.1 Armatimonadota bacterium | reverse complement strand
GCTTTACGTTCCCAGAAAGAACGTTCGATGGTTGACGGTGGGCAGACGAAGCCCTGCTCTCCTTCCAGAGATCTTGGTGAGGACCCTGGCCTTTATCTTCCAACGGAAAGCAGTTTAGTGATTGACAAAGGTACTGCCTATTCACAGCGAACGGGAATAAAAAACCAAACGAACCATCGACAAATTCAAATACTGTCACGGAAGATTTGGAGGTGCAGAGCCCATCTCTGTGAACCTTAAAATAGCCACCGAGGGCATCAAGAGCTCTGGGAAAATCTCCCTCGCCCGTCAACAGTCGTTCGCAAAGCCGGTTCAAGGCCGCCGGCAAAAACAATGCGCGGCATTTCTCACAATCGATTCTGGTGGCAAGCGGATTCCATCGGTTCACTTCGACGCGTTCAGACGCGTTCACGCAGGCCTTAATATTATCAACATAATAGTGCGTCGGATTACTTCGCATATGCCCCTCCTAATACGTGCCTCGGGGAATGGGTCCGGACTTCGCCGCGATGTCGGTCAGAATCCCGCGAGGCGCGTCTCCGCGTCGCCGAAGCGATCGACCTTGACCCCCATCTTGTCCATGAGCGAAAGGTACAGGCTGCAGAGCTTGCGGTTCTCGTCGCCCTTGTCGCGGTAGTTGAGCACGCGTCCCGTTTCGATCGAACCAGCAAGCCCACCAACGGTCAGCACCGGCAGGTGGCTGTTGTCGTGCTGCGAGCCGGAATACATGTTGGAGAGCCACAGTATGCAGGTGCTGTCAAGCACGGTGCCGGTGCCTTCCTTCATCGCATCGAGGCGCCCCGCCAGATACGCGAGCTGTGTGATGTAGTGCCGGGTGATGCGTTCGTAGCCATCCGAATTGTCGGAGTGCGACGAAATATGGTGGCCGTCGTTGACGTTCAGGAACGGATAGAAGAGCCCGGAAAGGTCGCGGCACATGAGCATGCTGGCGATCCGGGTCTTGTCCGTTTGGAGGGCCAGGGCCACGATGTCGCACATGAGGCGCATGTGGTCGCGCAGGTCCTCGGGCAATCCGTCGTCGGGGCGCTTCATCGCCACCAGCGGCTTGTTGCGTCCCTTGGCGGTGTCGGCGGCCTTGAGCATTTCCCCGCGCATCTTCTGCGCCCGCTGCTCCACCTCGCGCACCGAATGGAAATACTCGTCGAGTTTCGCACGGTCGGCCCGGCTGACCTTGGTGCGCAGCGTGGCGGCGTCCTCGCGCACCCGGTCCAGCACGCTGGTCATGCGCTGCGAGCCGTTGTTGTCGAAGAGGCTGTCGAAGGCGAGCGACGGATACACCTCGCTGGGCACCGGGGAATCCGCGTTGAGCCACGAGATGTACGAGCTGTACGCCATCGAAAAGTTGGATTCGTGGTAGCCGGTGAGGGGCTTCTCGCAGGCGAGCACGAGGCTGGGCTGGATGGTGGCTTGCCCCAGCTTCGCCGCGATCACCTGGTCGACGCTGATTCCGCCGTGCAGGACCGCGCCGCGGGTGAGCGGCATGCCCGACAGGATGTTCCCGGTCATGCCCGGGTGGATGCCGACACCGGTCGAGGGCCGGTTGTACAAGCCATTGATCACATTGACCTTGGCTTTGAGCGGCTCGAGCGGGGTGAGGCTTTTGTTGAACGTCATCGACGCGCCTTGACCGGTGGCTCCCCAGTTGTTGGGGCTGATTCCCGTGCCCATGAACTGGACCACGAAACGCTTTGGCGACGCGCCGACGCGGGTTGCCGCGCCCCAAACGGGAAGGGACTCGAGCCAGGGAAGGGCCATGGCGACCCCCGCACCGCGCAGGAGCACGCGTCGGCTCACGCCGGAACCGGATTCGAAATCGATCTCTTTCATGGCTGTCCTCCCGCCGCGCCCGCGCGGCGGTATCGGAATTGTCGACTGGCGACGATGGTGTCGATCAGGATACCCACCTTGCCCCCGCCCGAATCGAGTCGGCGGCGCATGGTGCGAAGGGTCGGTTCGTCGGACGGAAGCAGCGTTCGTCCCAGACCGTAGGATAGCAGTTTGCGGCAAAAGTTGTCGAGGAAATCATCCTGCCGGCGCTCGCGGAGCCAGGACCGAAGTCCGTCCATGCCGGAGCGTTCGACGCCGGGAGCGAATGGTGCCCGGGTGTCGACCGGCTTGCCCCCCATGTCGGTGGAGCGTCGCTCCCCGATCGGACCGAAGTTTTCGAAGACGAGTCCGTAGGAATCGAAGCGGGCATGGCACCCCGAGCACGCGGGATTGTTGCGGTGCGCCGCAAGCATTTCGCGCAGCGGACGATCCATTTTCGTTTCGTCCTTGGGCAATTCGGGCACCATCGGCGGCGGGGGTGGAATTCGCTCCCCGAGCACGCGCCGCACCACCCAGTACCCGCGTTTGACGGGGCTGGTGCGCAGACCGGACGCATTGGCGGTGAGGAAGACGCCCATCGGGAGCACGCCGCCCCTCCCCACCTTGTCGGCGTCGTCGACCTTCACCCACCGGGCATTCGTCGCCCCGGGCGCGTCGAGCCCGTAGTGGCGGGCGAGCGGGGCGTTCACGAACGTATGCCGTCCGTAAAGGATGTCGAGCACGGACCCGTTGTTTTGAAAGAGATCGGTGAGGAAACGGACCGGTTCCTCGAACATGGCGCTGCGAAGCGTGTCGTCGAAGCGCGGGAAACGCTCGCGATCCACGGCATTGTGCTCTTCGAACCGGCGGAAATCGAGCCAGTTGCCCCCGAATTCCACGGCGAGCGCGCGCGCCTTCGGATCCTTGAGCATGCGCCTGGCCTGCGCGAGCAACACCTCGGGCCTCGAAAGTTCGCCTTTGTCGGCCAGCGCCAGCAATTCGGTGTCGGGGAGCGAACTCCACAGGAAATAGCTCAGCCGGCTGGCGAGCGCGTGGTTCGCAAGGGGAAGCACCGCACCACCCGACCGCGGCGGAGCGACCTGCGCGGAATCCACGCGGAAGAGGTACCGGGGGGAGAGCAGGATGCGCACGACCGAATCGCGGATCGCTTCCTCGTGGCCGAGTTTTTCCGCGGTGCGCAGCCGTTCGTAGGTGGCGAGGATCTCGGTGCGCTCCGCCGGAACCAGCGGGCGGCGCCACGCGCGCTGGGCGAACTCGAGGAGGGCCTTGCGGTGCAGCGGTTCCGCGGCGATCCGGGCCTTGTCCTCCTGCTCGATCCCCGCCGTGGAGCGCTGGAAGTAGGTGTCGTAGGCGGCGAGCGTGGCCGCACTGGTGCCCTGCTTGCGCGCCTTGGCGAGGTAGAAGTCGCGGAATCTGCGGATTTGCGCGGTGCTCGCGCACGTCCGGTCCTCGGAGCGGGCGAAATTGAATTCGGGATCGCGGGTGACCAGAATCGTACGTGCTTCGTTGCGCTCGTAGAAGATCCCCTGGAGGTACATCCGCTCGTTGAACTCGGCCACCACCGCGAAGTCGCGCCAAAGCGTATCGATTTCGCGTCGCCCCGCGTCGTCGAGGATGAGTTCCATCAGCGGCGCATCGTCGCGGAAATAGCTGGTGGCATTGTGCGTTCCCCCGGTGAGGAACCGTCCCGAACGTTCGTACTGCGCGTCGCCTTCCATCAACCCACGTTCATCGACATAGAACGTGTCCGGGAACACGGAGGCGAATTGCTCGAACGATGCGAGGAAGGGAGCGCGGGCCGCTTCGTCGGCGGGCACGGCCAGGTCGGGGTCGGAGCCCCCGATTTGCAGCCGGCGCGCATCGTAGCGGCGGCGCGTGCCGGCGTACAAATGGTCCTTGAAAAGAACGTTGGTGTAGCTGCCGGTCGCGAAGTCGCCGGAAACGCTCAGATTCGGGTGACTCCACGCGATGCGCCGTCGCAGCGACACCACCCAGTCGCGAATCGCGACGCACTGGCCGCGGGGCGCGGACGCCCCGGGACCGGAGGGGACCGGGAGTTCGTTGAAGCGGGACCGCAGGCGCGCCATCGGGCCAACATCGGATTTCGCGTCGGCCAACGTGGTCCACACCAGTTCGAGGTAGCGCGGACTGATCTTGGCATCGGCCGCGATCGATCCCAAGGTGGCCACGGGAAGTCCGAGCACGCCACGATGCCGGTACCGCCACGCGGCGACGAGGTAGTCGGCGATATCGGTGGGCTGGCGGCGGTAGAAGTCGACGATGCGCAGGACGCAGAATTTGTCGCGATCGGTTTCGGCGAGCACCGGATGGGACGCGAAGGCGAAGCCCGTGGACGTCAGGGCCAGGTTGTCGGCCACCGAGCGGGCCGCTTCGTAGTACTTGCGGGCGAGGGCCGGCGACAGCGACAGCGATTCCCCGGTGTTGTCGAACCCTTCCTGGTTCGCGGGGTCGACCGGGAACGCGCGGGTGGGTCGCAGGTCCACTCCGGTGAGGTCGCGGATCGTGTAGTCGTACTCCGCGTTGGAGAGGCGCCTGGCGAGGACCGGGCCGGGATCTCCCGCGGTGCGATTGATTTCGTATTCGCGAACGTCGCGGATCCAGTCCTCCAGCACCCTGCGTTCCCGAGCCGACGGCTGGCGCGCGCCGGAGGGGGGCATTTCATTGGCCTCGACACGCTCGAGGGTGAGCGACCAGTGGGGCAGGTCCGCGATCACGGCCGCGAGGTTCGGGTATCGGCCAAGGTCGAACTGGGCCTGCGGCTTCTTTCCCGTGTGGCAGCCGGCGCAGTAGGTCGCCAGGATCGGTTTGACTTGGGAGTCGAAGCGCTTGGCGAGCGTGGACGGCGTGGGTTTGGGAGGGGCGGATGCCGTGGAGCCCGTCCAGGCGAGCAGCGCGGGTGCGGCGGCTGCGAACAGGACGGCGAGGCGATGGATCGGGCGCGACCGAGGCATTGGTGGCAAGGTTCCTGGGGGGCGGATGGGAGCTGGGGAACGCTCCACGCCAGTATAGCCCCACCGGGACCGTGAAACCGTTCGACTTGAACGATCCACGCCCAGGGGCCACAATGCCGGGGAAACGGGGCCAAACGGGCCCGGTGGAGGACGCCATGGAACGAAAGACCGCAGCCGATTACCCGCAGGAGTTGCTCGACCTGTTCGACCGTTACGTGCATGGCGGCATCGACCGCCGCGCATTCCTCGATGGTGCCCAGAAATTCGCAACCGCGTCGGTGTCGGCGGTCGCGCTTTGGGAGAGCCTGAAGCCGAACTACGCCTGGGCGCAGCAGGTGCG
>JBJTRZ010000153.1:0-7868 GCA_046076415.1 Armatimonadota bacterium | reverse complement strand
GGCTTCGGTGCTCTCCGGGGCCGTGCTCGCGGGTGCCGACGATCCCTCCATCGAGCACCTCGACCGATACGCGCGCCACATCGGAGTCGCGTTTCAAATTGTCGACGACATACTCGATGTGACCTCCGACGCGGCCACTTTGGGAAAGCCGGCGCAATCCGATCTGCGGCACGACAAGGCCACCTACCCGAAATTCTTCGGCGTCGATGGTGCGCGTGCGATGGCGGATCAGGCCCTCGGCGACGCGCTGTCGGCGCTGGAACCCTTCGGTTCCGCCGGACGACGCCTGGCAGACATCGCCCGGTACGTGGTCGACCGCAAGTCGTGAAAAATCCCCCGGACGGTGGTCCGGGGGATCCCTATTTCAGTCGATATTCGGTTCGTTCGACGCATCGTCGCCGGATTCGCTGGCAGCACCACCGGCATCCGCGTCGCCGCCTCCGCCACCCCGCCCCCCGCGGCCGCGTCGACGACGGCGCCGAGGCGCCGGTCCCGCCCCGATATTCGCTTCGTCGATCGGCTTGAATTCCTCCGGAATCGGCGGAAGTTCGCCGTCGCCGGGCGACTCCGACTCGGGGAGCAGTTCGGCGAGGGTGGGCCGGGAGCGGTCCGCCGTTTCGGTTCCATCGCCGGGAACCGCGGGCAGCGTATCCTGCAACTCGACTCCCGCGTCGGTGCCATCGCCTCCGCGACCCCGACGGCGCCGTCGGCGCCGGGACGATCGCGACGTTCCCGCAGCGGCGTCCTCCTCGGTGCCGTCACGCCCCGCCCGTTCCTCGGGCACCGCCTCCATGCGCGCCATGGCCGCATCGAACAAGGCGACATCCTCGGAACGACGCACCGGGGTTTCCGCACGGACGGCACGATCCACGGGATAGGATTTCACCACGGGCGTTTCCGACTCGGCAAGCCCGGTCGGAGCGCCATCGAATTCGGCGCCGAATTCGGCCACGACATCGCGGGGGCCGGTCACCAGCAGCCGGGTGGACTTGGGTTGGATCGTATAGCGCGCGCCGCAGCCTTCAAGCGCCAATGTTTCACCGTAAACGAGGTCGAAGATGCAGGCCGATTCGCGCAGGTGAACCGCGGTTCCGCCTCCGGGATTCGAGTGCACGCACAGGAAGCCGTCTCCCACCCAGCACACGTCGTCGTCGGGCGAATGGATAGGGATTCCCGCCACGCGGCAAAGGCCGCGCACCAACCCCACCGACAAATCCGGTTCTCCGATGAAGACGGATTGCCATCGCGGGTGGCGACGGATCGCCATCGAGACCGATCCTCCCGGATACTCGCCGAGGGATTCCGCTCGGGAGTCGTGGACACAGACCGAAGGATCGACCCGCGCCTCGCACCCCAGATCGGGATGCGGCATGCCGTCCACCAGCGGCGACCGAACTCCGGCCCGCAGGTGGGTGCCCACCTTCGATCCCCAGGGTTGCAAGCGCAGTTGCATGCCCAGTACTTCCGACATTTCGGAAACGTTGCCGTCGAGGCAGCCCGGAGCATACAGCCAGGCGAGCGTTCGCCCTTCGTCCTGGAACCGATCCCGGATGGCCGATCGAATGGCCGGTTCCACGTGGTAGGGGTTCAGGAAGACCAAGAGTTTGGCGGATTCCGGGAAGTTTGGCTTCGCGAGATCGGATTGGAGGAACCAACCGACGCGCGCTCCGGAGCGTGCCCACGCATCCCGGGAAGCACACAGGGAACGTTCGATGAGCGACTGCTCGCGCACCCCGAACAAGGAGCGTTCGTCGAGCAAAACCGCGACATCGGGCCCCTGGGATGTTCCCTCGCGCCGTCGACGTGTCGCCGTCTCGTCCATGATCTTGGCCAGCTCGCCGAGGAACTCCCAAGTGTCGCGGTCGTCGAGCCAACCTTCGCCCCACAGGTCCATCCACGACAACCCGGTGCCCTTGGCGATGGCCGCGCCGAAGTTGCGCGCGTGCACGGCACGGGTTCCATCCACCGACTCGATCTGGACATTGTAGGCATCGGGCGTCGTTCCGCTGGCCAGATGGGTCTTGGTGTCGTCCTCGCAAATCCACAGCTTCCCGGCGAGCGCGACCGAGTCGATCGGCGCGGGCATCGGCGCGGAGCCTCCGGGTTCGCGCCCGGAATACGAGAACGGTCCGGTAAGGATGTCGACATGCGGCGATGCGAGCACCGCGGCGAGGGACAAATGACCGGTGTGGACTCGGGGCAGCTCGGCGCTGTATCCGTAGGAAACCGCGACCGCCGAACGACCACCCGACGCCTCCTTGGCCGCTTGGGCGAGGCCGAGGATCACCTGGGCGACAATATCGGACGAATACTCGTGGAAATCCGTCCATCGCCGTTCGCGACCGCTCAGGAACTGCGGAATACCGTCCGGATATCCGGCCGGCGGTGGGGTCGACGGAACCTTGGCGTTGTCGAAATCCACCTCGCCATCGTGCCAAGCGGCCTGCAGGTGCACGACGCTGTTGCGGTAGCGATTGCGGAGCCAGCGCCGGAATCCCGTGGTGTTGGCGCGCGATGTGTCGTAGCCGGCACCCTTTTCGTACAACCACTCGCCGTGCTCGAGGTAGAACCCCAGGATGCGATGGGCGTGCGGCCCTTGCGCGATGTGTTCGATGGCCGCCCGCAACGCCTGATCCGCTTCGTCTTCCCAGAAGGCGCGCGACGCCAGCGAAACGTCGCCTGGCTCCCCATCGGCGCGCACCGCCATTTCGTCCGGATGCTGACGAATCCACGCGGGTACCGGCGAGAAAATCAACCTGGGCAACAGCTTCGCTTCGGGAGCGTTTTCGGCGACGAACGCGAGAACCTCATCGAGCGGATCGGTGCGGCGTTCCCCCGTTCGCGTGGGCCACGGCAGATGGGCGAGGAAGGTGAACAGGCGGACGCCATTCTGGTAGGCCAAACGGATTTGACGTTCCGCCGCCGAGCGGTCCTCGTCGCCCGCTTCGAAGTAGACGAAGAAAGCCAGCGGCCGGAACGGTTCTCCGTCGACGCGAAGTTCCACGGCACCCGGAGTCGCCACGACCCGGGCCTCCGGCAACCGGGCCAGCACTTCGGCCGGCAAGGGTTGGTAGACCGGGCGAACGGGCTCGGGCGGGAGCGGAGCTTCCACCACGGCCGGTCGCGCTCGACGTCCCCCGCGCGAGCGGCGGCGCCCCGCTTCTTCCGTTTCGGTATCGGATTCGGGTTCGACGACGGTGGAGTCTCCGCCCGAGATCATGAGTTCGGGCGCAGCCACGGTGCGCGTGCGGCGCAGGCCACGGGACCGTCCGGAGCGCGGCTCGCCCGCGGGAGCTTCCCCGGCGTCCACCGACTCGGCAGCCTCGGCGGGTTCTCCGGCGGAAGATCGCCCCCGGCGTGTGCGCCGACCCGAAGCGGGCCGCGCGTCCTCTTGGACAGCTTCGGACGACGGGGCGGCCTCGGCGTTTGCTTCGGCGGTCTTCCCGCGCCGTCCCCGGCGCCGTCCCGGAGTTTCCACGGATTCCGGTGCCGGAGTTTCCTCCACGGACGCGGCGACCCCCTTCTCCGCGGTGGTGGTATCGGACGTGCGCCGACCGCGGCGGCGCGAGGAGCGCTCGGGCGCAGGTGCGGCGTCGGCGGACGCGGCATCGACCGGCGCCGGCTCGACCGTGGCCGGAGCTTCCGCAGGCTTGCGGGAACGTCCCCGAGCCCGGGTCGGAGCGGGCTCCGAGGATGCAACCGATTCCGGAGCCGCTGCGGGCACTTCCTCGGGCGCGGATGCGGAAGTGGCGACGCGCGCTCCGCCACGGGTTCGGCGCGGCTTCTCGGCCGGGACCGTGGGCTCCGCGTGTATCGCCGGTGTTTCCGCCACCGTGTCGGTGGAAACGGTCTTTCGCGGCCGGCGCGACCGCGGTTTCGGTGACTCCGCGCCTTCGATGGCGGCGGGTTCGATGGAGGAGACGGGTTCGACGATACCCTCCTCCGGGGTATCGTCCGAGGCGGCGTTGCGCCGTCGACGCATGGAATGCTCCTGATCAGAATGAAATCACGCCCCGGTTCGCGTGCGACGACAAGTCCGTCGCACCCGGAAGGCGATTCAAAACACGTGCCGGACGTCTGGATCCCGGCTCACGCCGCGGCTCCCTCGGGAGGCGGGCGGATCACGGGGCAGGGCGACCGACGAGGACAACGAAAAAGGTCGGTTCGCGAACATTGACGGTTCCGTCGGACCGGTCCGCGATGCGGTGATGGTCGATGGTCGACGGCGGGACGGTTCCGGGCCGGCGTCGCGCAGCGGGTGGAAACGTGCTTGATCTCGGAGCTTGGGCTCCGCAAATCCATCCGATCCGCGCGGCGGCACCATGGCTCGCCCCATGCGGACTATACCACAACCCGGGAGCGGCGGGCGGACATCGGGTCCATCGACCTGCCCAAGCCGCCGCGTTGCGGGCCCGGAATGCCGAAGGCTATACTGACGCGACAAACCGTGCCGGCGGCGTGACTGGCGAGCGGAGGACACTCCGGGGGAGCGCCGCGCGGGATTCCAAGCCGACCGCCTGGGCTGCCGAAGCGCCGTGTCCAAATGGCCACCGTCGCGGTCGGTCCACTGGAGGATTTGGATGGAGTCAATTTCCGTGCGACGCGCCCTGCTCAGCGTCTCGGACAAAGCGGGCCTGGTTGATTTCGCACGCGGCCTCGCGGCGCGTGGGGTGGAGCTCGTTTCCACGGGCGGCACCGCAAAGGCGCTGCTCGCCGCCGGCCTCGCGGTTCGTGCCATCGACGACCTTACCGGCTTCCCCGAAATGTTGGAAGGCCGGGTCAAAACGCTCCACCCCTTCGTTCACGGGGGCATCCTGGCCGATCGCGACAAGCCGGATCACATGTAGACGATCGCCCAGCATGGTATCGGGCCGATCGATCTGGTTGTCGTGAACCTCTACCCCTTCGCGGCGACGATCGCCCGTGCCGACGCGACGCTCGAGGACGCGATCGAAAACATCGACATCGGCGGACCGTCGATGGTGCGCTCTGCCGCGAAGAACCACCACGGAGTCGCCATCGTGGTGGATCCCTCGGACTACGCGGTCGTGCTTTCCGAACTCGAACGCACCGACTCCGTTTCGCTGGCCACCCGCAAGCGATTGGCCGCCCGAGCCTTCGCCCACACCGCGGCCTACGATGCGGCAATCGCCGATTACCTCGAAAAGGCGTACGCGCAGGACGAAACCTCCGCAATCCTGCCGGAAACACTGCGCCTGTTCCTGCCGCGTCGCACCGTGCTCCGCTACGGGGAAAACCCGCATCAACGTGCGGCGTTCCATGCTATGCCCGGCGCAACGGAACCCGGGGTCGGCACGGCGCGACGCGCCGATCGATCCGGCAAGGAAATCAGTTTCAACAACCTTTACGATCTCGACGGCGCGATCGAACTGGTCAAGGAATTTCCGGAAGCACCGACCGCGGCGATCATCAAGCACGCCAATCCGTGCGGGTGCGCCCAGGCCGAAAGCCTCGAAGTCGCGTTCCAGCGTGCCCGCGAAGCCGACACCATCTCCGCCTTTGGCGGCATTCTGGCGGTGAACCGGACCCTCGATGTCGCGACCGCCGAACGCATCACCGGCCCAAACACGTTCTTCGAATGCATCGCCGCACCGGCGTTCGAGCCCGAAGCACTCCAGATCCTCACCACGCGCAAAAAATGGGGAGCGAATCTGCGCTTGCTGGAGACCGGCTCCCTCGATGCTGGGCCGGGAAGCACCGGTTTCCTGCTCAAGCAGGTGGTTGGAGGCATGCTCGTCTCCACACGCGACCATCGGCCGCTCGAGCGCTCCGAACTCACGTTTCCCGGACGCCGCCCCCCCACCGCGGACGAACTGGAGGAGCTGCTCTTCGCCTGGCGGGTGGTCAAGCATGTGAAGAGCAACGCGATTGCAATCACGAAGGGACGCGCGCTGCGGGGCGTGGGCGCCGGACAGATGAATCGGTTGCGATCCGTGCGCCTCGCGGTGGAGCAGGCCGAGGACCATGTGGCGGGTGCCGTACTCGCCTCCGACGCGTTCTTCCCCTTCCCGGACGGACCGGAGGTGGCCGCCAAAGCCGGCGTCACCGCCATCATTCAGCCGGGAGGCTCCGTCAAGGACGACGAGACGATCGCGTTGTGCGACGAATACAACATCGCGTTGGTGCTCACCGGGGTTCGGCACTTCCGGCACTGACGCGGTTCGCGCCGCGGATCCGGGCCGGGGAATCGATCCCCGGCCCTTCCTTCGTCAGCGGAGCGCGCTTGCGAAGACGCGGTCGATATCCTCCACCAGCACGAATTCGATCGCGGAGCGCACCTCCTCCGGGAGATCATCCAAATCGCCGCGATTTCCCACCGGCAACAGGACCGTGGTGATGCCCGCGCGGTGCGCGGCGAGCACCTTCTCCTTGATCCCCCCCACGGGAAGCACGTTTCCGCGCAGCGTGATCTCCCCGGTCATGGCGACATCCCGTCGCACCGCCCTTCCCGTGAACACGGAAGCCATCGCCACCGCGATCGTCGCCCCGGCCGAGGGGCCATCCTTGGGAACGGCGGCCGCGGGAACGTGGACATGGACTTCGCGACCGCCAACGGCGTCTCCGGCAATCTCCAATTGCGCCGCACGCGACCGTACCAATGTCCAAGCGGTCTGCGCCGATTCGCGCATGACTCCGCCCAATTGCCCGGTCAACACCAACGGAGCGTCGCCCCCGCGCGACGGCAAGGTCTGCACCTCAACGGAGATGATGTCCCCGCCGGATTCGGTGAATGCCATGCCGGTGGCCGAGCCGATCAGGTCGACCGCGCCCATCGTTCCCCAATGGTGCGAGGGATGCCCGATCAAGGACTCGAGATCTTCGGCGGACACGGACCCAACCTCAGGCCCCCCTTCGACGATGCGCCGCGCCGCCTTTCGGCACAACGTCTCGATCCGCCGGTCCAGGTGCCGAACCCCCGCTTCGCGGGTGTACTCGCGCACCAGCCGCGTCACCGCATCGCCATCGAGGTCCCATGCCGTTTCGGCCAGACCGTGGGAAAGACGTTGCCGCGGAAGCAAATGGCGCAGCGCGATCTCCACCTTTTCGCGTTCGATATAGCCGGCGAATGGAACGACTTCGAGACGGTCGCGCAGGGCAGGTGGCAGTGGGTCCAGCAGATTGGCCGTGGCGACGAACAAAACGTCCGATAAGTCGACGGGCACCTCGAGGTAATGGTCCACGAACTCCGCGTTCTGCTCCGGGTCGAGCACCTCCAACAACGCGGCCGCGGGATCGCCCCGGTGATCGCTCCCCATTTTGTCGATCTCGTCGAGGAGAATCACCGGGTTGCGCGTGCCGGCTTGCTTCAGGGCTTTGACGATACGTCCGGGCATCGCGCCCAAATACGTGCGCCGATGTCCGCGAATCTCCGCCTCGTCCCGCACCCCGCCCAAGGAAACCCGGACGAAACGGCGGCCAAGCGCCTCGGCGACGCTGCGCGCGAGCGACGTCTTCCCCACGCCGGGCGGTCCCGCGAAGCACAGGACGGGCGAACGCGCATCCCCTCCGGCCAAACGCCGGACCGCGAGGAAATCCAGGATGCGTTCCTTGACGTCGTGCAACCCAAAGTGCCCCCGCTCCAGCACTTCCGCGGCCACGCCGAGGTCATGGACATCGGTGGTCACGGTGCTCCACGGCACCTCGAGCAGCGTGTCGAGGTAATTGCGGGAAACTCCGGATTCGGGCGACGCGGGAGGCGTGCGGGCAAGCCGATCGGCCTCGCGCAGCGCGGCCCGCTCGGAACGCTCGGGCATTCCCGCAAGCGCGATTCGTCGCCGGTACTCCGCCACCACCTCAGCCCCCGAGTCGCGCTCTCCAAGTTCCGATTGGATCGCCTTGAGCTGCTC
>JBJTRZ010000152.1:0-5224 GCA_046076415.1 Armatimonadota bacterium | reverse complement strand
CAACGCCGCGCGATTCCTGGTCGCGCTCTACGGCGTCGGCGGGTACGGGCGTGTCACCGTGCCCATCAACTTCCGGCTCAAGCCCGAGGAAATCGCCTACATCCTCGAACATTCCGGGGCCCGGGTGCTGCTCGTGGATCCCGAGTTCGCCGATTCGGTCGCGCACATTCCGATCCAGCATCGCTTCGTGCTCGGCCGGGACACCGACGCGTTCCTGTTCCTGCGCGAGGATGCCCGCCCCGCCCTCGTCGTCGCCGACGAAGGCGCCACGGCGTCGATCAACTACACGTCGGGCACCACCGCCCGCCCCAAAGGCGTCGAACTCACCCAGCGCAACTTGTGGCTCAACGCCACGACGTTCGGCTGGCATGCCGGCGTCACCGACCGCGACCGCTATTTGCATGTGGTCCCGACGTTCCACTGCAACGGTTGGGGCATGCCCTACGCCGCCGCCGCGTTCGGCGTGACGCAGGTCATCCTGCGCAAGGTGGAGGGGGCGGAAATCCTGAAGCGGGTCGCCGAGCACGGGGTCACGTTGATGTGCGGGGCGCCGGCGGTGTTCAACGCGGTGCTGGGCGCCGCGGAGTCGGTGCGCGCCGCGGGCGCGGCGGTGCCGGGACAGGGCCGGGTGCGGGCGGTGGTGGCCGGAGCGCCTCCTCCCGCGGCGATGATCGAACGCATGGAGTCGGAGATCGGCTGGGAATTCCTGCAAATCTGGGGCCTCACGGAAACGTCGCCGATGCTTTCGATCAACCGCAACCGGGAGGAATGGGATGCCTTGCCGGCGGCGGAGCGGGCGCGCAACCTTTCGCGCGCCGGTGCGCCCGCGCTCGGCGTTCGGCTTTCGAAGGCTCCCGATGGGGAAATCCTGGCCCGGTCCAACCACGTGTTCGCCGGTTACTGGGACCAGCCGGACAAGACCGCGGAGGCGCTCGAGGGGGGGTGGTTCCACACCGGCGACGGGGGCCATTTCGAGGGTCCGTACCTGGTGGTCACCGACCGCAAGAAGGACGTCATCATTTCCGGGGGCGAGAATGTGTCGTCGATCGAGGTGGAGGACTGCCTCTACCAGCATCCCGCGGTGGCCGAGGTCGCGGTGATCGGGGTGCCCGACCCGAAGTGGGGCGAGACCGTCAAGGCGTTGGTGGTGGTCCGACCCGGCGCCGATATCGATGAAACGGGCCTGATCGCGCACTGTCGTGCACGCATGGCGCATTACAAATGTCCAACCTCGGTGGAATTCCGCGATGCGCTCGCGCGCACGGCCACCGGGAAGCTTCAGAAGTTCAAGCTGCGCGAGCCGTATTGGCAAGGACGGGACCGTTTGGTCAACTGACATCTCCGCCGGTGGTGCGCGCCGCGGCGCCTCGTGGAATAGCATGAACCTCGCCGCCCCACGCACCGTCGGTGTTCGTGGCGTGCGCGCCGCCCGATCCATGTTTTCAACGACCCTTTCCCGTTTCGTCGTCGCCTGCGCCTCCTTGGTTGGCTCCGCTTTTCCCGGATTGGCCGCCCCCGCCCCGTGGAATCCCGACACGCCGGCGGCCCGCGCGCGCTTCGATGTGCCACCGGCGCAGGAGGTTCCGGCGATCGACGGCCGGCTCAAGGACGCGGTTTGGAAATCGGCGATGCGCGTCGACACGTTCGCGCGCATGGCCGGGGATGCGCCGGTGGTGGAGCGCACCGAGGCTTGGATCGCGTCCGACGGCAAGTTTCTTTATGTGGCGTTCCGTTGCCACGACTCCCAGCCCGACCGCGTCCGCGCGTCGGAAACCCAGCGCGGCAGCAACGGCGTTTACGGCGATGATCACATCACGGTGTTCGTCGACAGCCAGGATCAGCGCCGCGGCTATTCCAGTTTTTCGGTGAATCCCCTCGGCACCCAGACCGAATCGCTCGAAGGCGGGACCGCGGGCAACATCACTTGGTCGGGGGACTGGAAGGCGGCGGCGACGCGTGATGCGGCGGGTTGGTCGTGCGAGGTTGCGATTCCCTACGGCATCATGCGCCACCCACCGAAGGCGAAGGGCTTCGGGCTGTTGTTGCTGCGCGGACTCAACCGCGAAGGCAACCCGATGGTCTGGCCCGCGCTCCCGCCCGAGGGCCAATCCTGGTCCGGGATGAGCCTATTCCTGCCCCGGATGGAACTGCGCCAGCCCATGCCGGATCAGCGCGCCCGCGCGGTGGTGCTCCCGTACCATTTCGCGACCGCCGAACCCGACGGACTGGCGGGGCGCACCGGGCTCGATGTCAAGTTGCCGGTCACCACCACCCTCACCAGCCTGCTCGCCTTGCGACCGGATTTCCGCAATGTCGAGCAGGACGTGGCCAATGTCAACTTTTCCTACAACGAACAGTTCGTGCCCGATCGGCGGCCGTTCTTCGCGGAGGGTGCGGAGTTCCTGCCGGATTCCGAGTTGTTCTACACGCGGCGAGTGTCGAACTTCGACGCGGGATTGAAGGTGGTGGGCCGCGAAGGGCCCACTTCGCTCGGCTTGGTGACATCGCGCTATCGATCCGGTCCGGCCGACCGCGACGCGACGGCGCTCTCGATTCGCCACAATCTGGGCCTGCTCGACTCCGTGTCGTTCAACGCGGTGATGGACACGCCCATTGGATCGCCGATGAATCAGGTGGTCCGCGCGGGGGCGTCGAAGGGCTGGATCGACGGCGACCGCCGACACAGTGTCTACGGGCACCACACGCAGAGTTGGCTGGGCGGCGATGCTAAGGGCATCGACAGCGAATTCGGATGGTTCAGCCGCGCGACCAACGGGAAGTTGCGGTATTCGGTCGCCCGCGACTGGATGTCGGGGGATTTCACCAGCAACCTCGGTCTGCTGGTCAATCCGGATCGGGTCGATTGGCGCGCCCGGGTCGGAATCGGCAACCAATTCGACCGGGGCCCCATCCAAGGCTACGACGCGGAAGTACGGTTGGAGGATGCGGATCGGTACTCGACCGGGGAATTCTTCTACGACAGCGTCGCGGTCAACGGCGGGCTGCAACTGCGCAATGGTTGGGGAATTGGCACGGACCTTTCGCGCGGTCGGCGCCGGGAAAATGCGACCACCTTGTACCGCGACCAGTTCGCCGGAGGCGGCATTGGTTGGAACCAGCGCAGCCTGTTCCAAGCCGGGGGGATCCGCACGGGGTCGGGCCGGGTGGCGGGGTTGCCGGTGCGGACCTTGGGGATCAGCCAAGGTTTCCTGATTTCCTCGCGGATCAATGTGTCGGCGAACGTCAATCAGCAATGGCGCGGCACGCGGCGCCTGCACCAGGCGATCGTGACCGGCACTTGGCGCATCGACACGTTGCAATCGGTGTCGATTCGGTTGATCTCCCAGAACGGGACGGGCAACGCCGCGAATGTCGGGGCGCAGGTCGGCACGAACCTCTACGCCGCCTACGCCTTTCGTTCCCGCGGCGGCGGTGCGGATTACTACGTGATCCTCGGCGATCCGAATTCCGGCTCGACCCGCAGCCAGTTGACGGTCAAAGTAACGCGACCGTTCTGAAGGGATCGCACGCCGCGGAGCCAAATCGAAACAGGCCAGCCCTGTGCGCAGGTGGGCCGAACCGATCATGAACGCTCCCGAGAAATACGTTCCCGTGGACCCGCGACTCCCGGATTTCGAGCGGGAGGCGGCGGGATTGCTGGCGGAGGTGGTCGGCGGAAACCCGGATTCCGTTGCGGACGCGGAGCGCTGGCTGGCACGGCACACCACCCCGGCCCGGTTCGGGCTCGACGATGCGCGCGCGGCGACCGCGGCCGCGTACGGCTATCCCAACTGGGACCGACTCGTGGATGCCTGCGCGGTGTGCGCGGCGGTGCGCGCCGACGACCCGGAGCGGCTTGCGCACCTGATCGCCGCCCGTCCCGAATTGCTGCGCGAAAACGCCCGGGGCACCGCCCGGTGCAACTGGGGACCGCCGCTTTCGTATGCCGCGAACCTCGGCTGCGACCGTGCGTTGGAGTGGCTGCTCGACCACGGAGCGCCCGATATCGACCACGCATTCGATCGCGCGTGCCTGCAGGGACGCATCCCCACTGCCCGCCTGCTCCACGCCCGCGGAGCCCGCCCCCGACCCGGCGCGGTGATGGGTCCGGCGGAAACCCAGGACGCGGCGGGCATGGAGTACCTGCTCTCGATCGGAGCGGAGATCGCGGACGCGGAGGGCGACCCGTGGGCTCCGGTGGGGTTGCTGCTGGAAACCTATTGCCGCGACGCCGAGGGGCGGGGACGGTGCCTGGATTTGTTCGCCAAGCGGGGCGTCGTTTTGCCCGACTCGCCGGTGATGGACTTCCTGCGCCGCCGATGGGACGCGCTGGACGCGCGGCTCGACGCGGATCCGGGCCTCGCGGGACGGACATTCGCCCATGCGGAAATCTGGCCCCCGCAACTGGGGTGCCACGCCGACCCCGTGTTCGCGCTCCACGGCACTCCCCTTGCCGGGACGACATTGCTGCACTTGGCGGTGGATTTCGACGAGTTGGAATTCCTGGCGCGGTGGCTCCGTCGCGGGTTGGATCCCGACCCGCGGGCCGCGATCGATGCCGAAGGCTTCGGTGGGCACACGCCTTTGTTCGGAACGGTGGTTTCGCAGGCGTGCGCAACGCGGGTGCGCCGCGACGGCGCCGGCGCCGAGTTGCTGCTCGAGCACGGCGCCCGACCCAATGTTCGGGCATCGCTGCGCAAGCGCCTACTTTTCCACGACGATGAAACGGAGCATGTCTACCGGAATGTCACTCCGGTGGGCTGGGGCAACTCGTTCCACGGGCGCAATTGGGTGGATGCCGCGGCGCTGGCGAAGATTGTTGCGGCGGGAGGCGTGGACTAGGAACATCCGGGGAGCCGGACCGCGACGGCGCGGTCAACGACTCCGCGTCTCCCAAACCTCCTCGACCCACACCGGGCGCAGACCACAGGCCACGAGATTGCGCAGACTGGTGGAGTTCGGCTCCGCGGTGGCCAGCACCTCGGTCGCGCCGCGACGAGCGGCTTCGGCCAACCGTTCGGCGATCAACCAGCGGTGCAAGTGGGCCCCGCGCCAAGCGGGCACCACGCCCCCGCCCACCAATGTCGCAATGCCATCGCGCAGTTCGATCGAGCCGACACCGACCGGAGCCCCATCGATCGTGGCCAGGAAATGCACGGCCCCCGACGGAAACGCGCGACGGTGGGTGGCGATGGTGGCGGTGCGCACCGGTTCCTCCCAAGCC
>JBJTRZ010000151.1:0-4032 GCA_046076415.1 Armatimonadota bacterium | reverse complement strand
CGGTGGCGGTGCTGGCGGACAAGCCCACGGGCACCGTGAACGTCGTGCTCGACGCCAACGGGCTCCCGACGTACACCATCGTCGAGGACGTGGCTTGGGACCATATTCCGTGGAGCGATGCGGTGGCGGAAGTGGCCGCGTGCGCGGACGCGGTGTGTTGGGGGTCGCTTGCCCAGCGTGCTCCCGGCTCGCGCGCCACGATCGAACGTTTCCTCGACTCCGTCCGGCCGGGCGCCCTGCGCATCTGCGACATCAATCTGCGGGCCGAGACGCTCGACCGCGACCTGATCGAGGGCACGCTGGCGCGGGCCGAAGTGCTCAAGTGCAACGACGAGGAGTTGCCGCGGATCGCGGATCTGCTCGGGATTCCGGCGGGCGAGGATACCGAGCGCCTCCGGAGCCTGATGGCACGGTACGAAATCGCGGTGGCGGCGCTCACGCGCGGGGCCGAGGGGAGCGTGCTGCTGCGTGGCGACGAGGTCGACGTGCATCCGGGATATCGGGTGCGCGTGGTCGACACGGTGGGCGCCGGCGACGCGTTTACCGCCGAACTCGCCGCGGGCCTGCTGCGCGGGCGTCCGCTCGCGGACGTGCACGAGCGCGCGAACCGGCGCGCGGCCGCGGTATGCGCTTGTAGCGGCGGTACGCCCGAACTGGGGCCGGAGCCGCACGTCGACGACGTGTAGTCGGTGCGTGGAAGGGGGATCGCCATGCAGGGTCCGAAGGGTTTCGCTGGAGCGGGAACAGGGGTGCGCGCGCTGGTGGTGCCGAGCGTACCGCCGGATTTCGCGGTGCGCCACGGCGGACGCGGGGAGGCGGTCGTGCTGTCCCGACGCGCGGACATCGAAGCGCGATTCGGTCGGCCGGTCGCCGACGCGGTGGAAGGTCGGATCGATCGCTCCCGCGAGGTGCCGGTGTTCGTGGGCTGGACCACGTCTGGCCCGCCGGAAGGCGTGCTGATCCATTCCGTGGCGCGAACGACCACGGGGGCCACCGTGACGTTCCGGGTGCGGGCTCCGCGCGGGGCGTTGATTCGAGGGACCCGCGCACGCATCGGCGCGGACTGGTTCGCCGTGCCGCGGGGCTGGAAGGTGTTGTTCGACGCGAACGAACGTCCTTGACCCGAACCCGCGCTCGGGTCAGCGCCCGGCGGTGACCGCTCCCGGCTGCGTCAATCCGGTGTCGGCCAGGAAATCCGTGCGGTAGCGCAGCGCCGTCACGATCTCGCGCTCGCGCGCCGCCAAATCCGCGAGGGTCGTGCAGCCTTTCGCCGCCGCCACCTTGGCCACCACTTCGGCGAACGGCTTGATCGACCCGGTGTTGATCTTCCGGTCGAGCACGGTGGCGAGTCCGGCCTCGCTGCGAACGATATCGGCGACCGTTCCCGCGATGCGGGCTCCGTCCTTGCCCGCGATGTCGAAGGGTTCCGCACCCGGCCAGTAGAGCGCGCGCGCGGCGCGGATCTGGCTGATCTGGAACGCCTCGCTGAGGCGGCCGGCGCGCTGGAACACCGCGATCAGGCGCTTGTCCTCCACGATCCGCCGCACCGCGTCGGGCCCCGCGAGCTCCGCGCCCGTGCCCGGATCCACCACCACCAACGTGCCGTCGATCTGGACATCGATGCCGTGCCTGCGGAAGTCCGCGGCGTACGCCTCCGGGAAATCCGCCTTTTCCCGCGCCAGCACGCCGCACAGGCTTTGACGGCCGTCCGCGAGCGTCACGAACTGGATGAACCCCACCGAAACAAAGCCGGTGTCGTAGGTCTGGACCGTGTCGAAGCCGCCTTCCAGCCGGCTGACCGCCGTGAAGATACGCCGCTCCGACGGGCTGAACCCCCCCTTGGCGAAGCGGTCCGCCTTGATGTCCTCGGGGAGCGCGTCCACTTTCGTCCCGTAGGACACCACTCCTTGCGGGAACCGGAAATAGGCGAACCGTTCGGGCAATCGGACATTGTCGTTGAAGACGTGTTCGGATGCCGGGTCGTCGAGGCGCACCACGTGCCGCAGCGGAACCACGGCGCGGGCGAACGGGGGCGGGTTGCCGCAGGCGGCGAGGAGGGTTTCGGGAATGGGTCCGGGTGCGGGGGGCTCGGGCGTGGCTTCCGGAGCCGGCGCTCCGGGCACCATCGTGTTGGCGGTCGCCGCCGCCTTGCGCGCAAGATGCCAGTCGAGGGCGATGCGCGCGGAGAGCCAGGTTTCCCAACCGGCCGTGGGGCCATCGTCGACGGCTTTCGGGGCTTGGGTGGGCGGCACCTTGCGACTGCCGGAAACCGCTTTGCGGTAGGCCAGCAGCCACGTGGATCCTTCGGGGGTGAGCCGGGCGGCCCACGGTCCGGTCTTGCCGTCGGCGGATTGCGGTTCGCTCTTCCACCGGTCGGGCGCCGCCCAGTACGCGACCAATTTCGACCGTTCCTCGGCGGTGAACAAGGGTTCCGCACGCCGCTCGCGCGCGCGCAGGCCGGGCCCGAGGGTCGCGGCGATCAGGACGGCGGACACGGCGGTGCCGGCGTTGGTGCGCATGGTGGCTCTTCCCACCCGATCATACACCTCGCACACCATTCCCGACAGGGTGCGGCGGTGGATTCCGTTCGACGAGGAAGGGGTTGTCCGGTGGTTCGCGGAACCGGTCCACCGGGGGGCGGAGACGATGTTGCAGGCACCATTTCGGGAATTGGACCGCTTTGTGGATCAGGCGGTGGCGGAGGGCATCGTGCCGGGGGGCGCGGTGCTGGTGGCGCGCGGGGGCGACGTGCTCCATCGCCACGTGCGCGGCACCCGGGCCGGACTCGCGGGCCCCGCCGTTCCGCTGGAACCGGGGACCCGCCATCCGTTCTATTCGTTTTCCAAACTCGTGGGTGCGACGGTGGTGGCGCGGTTGGTGGACGAGGGTCGGCTGGCGTGGGACGAACCGGTGGCGCGACGTTTGCCTGAATTCGGGCGTGGCGGCAAGCAGGGCATCACGCTGCGGCACCTGCTTTCGCACGCCGCCGGCATTCCCTCGGTCCCGCTGGGCAACGTGCCCGACGAATCCGCGTGGCAAACCGCATGGCGCACCGCCTGTTCCGCCGACATGGAATGGGAGCCGGGCTCGCGGACGGCCTACCACGCGCTTTCCGGGCTTTTCGTGGCCGCGTGCCTCGCCCGCGACGCGTGTGGGGGGGCAACCTGGGAATCCATTTGCCGGGAACGGCTCTTCGAACCGATCGGCGCGGAGACCCTGACCTACGACGCGTTGCCCGATTCGGTGCCGGTGGCTTGGGTTCCCCAACCCAAGGACCCTCGTCCCAAGTCGAACCGCGACGCGTTGCCGTTCCATGGCCACCCCGGCGCGGGGTGCACCGGCACGCTGGAGGATGCCGCTAAGGTCTTGCGGTTGCATCTCGACGATGGGGTGTTGCCCGGGGGACGGCGGTGGCTTTCGCGCGCCTCGGTCGCGGCCATGCATACGTTGCAGCATGGCCCCGCGATCCGTCGGGCGCTTGCGGCCGGCCGGACGCCGGCGCACGAGCCGTGGGGCTTGGGACCGTTGCTGCGCGGAGAGGGCCCGTCGGTGGGCGCGCACGGCTGGTTCGGGTTCGGCACGCAGACCACGCCCGGCCTGTTCGGCCACGTGGGCATCGACACGTTCCTGGGGGTCGACGATCCGGTAAAGGGGGTTGCGGTGGTGTTCGGGGCGACGCATTCGCCGGCGACGTCCGATCGAACCGTTGCGCTTCGGGGCGGCGTGGTCGACCGCGCGCTCGCCGCCGCGGCCGATTGATCTTGGCGGCGGGTGTCGCCCCCGGGTGCGCGTTGCCGCGGACCATGGCGACCTGTGTCTTGGATGATAGAGTGGAATTCCGACTGACTTAGTTGTCTTTCACTTTTTCCACCGGAGGAACTTCCCGATGCCCCTCGACGAGAGCAAGCTTGGTTTCGACACCCTGGCCGTGCACGCCGGTCAGGTTCCCGATCCCGCCACCGGCGCCCGCGCGGTGCCGATCTACCAGACGAGTTCGTTCGTGTTCCGCGACGCCGAGCACGCGGCGAAACT
>JBJTRZ010000150.1:0-6566 GCA_046076415.1 Armatimonadota bacterium | reverse complement strand
CTTCCGCCACGGACCGAACTCGCGGGATTGCCCACCGCACGGCGGCCGACGACTGCGATGCGCTTTGTCGCCGGCGCGGGCCGCGCGGACGCAATCGCCCGCGCCGCCTTGGCTTCCGCCGCGGCGATATCGACCGCCGAGGCGACCGCGATCACCGCGATCCCCGGCATGCCAAGGACGGTTTCGCCGTCCTCGGGCGGAACCAGCGCGCAGAGCACGCGTACACGGGCACCCGGTTGCAGCCACGTGGGGAGGACCGTCATCGTGAGCGGAAGCGAGCCCGACGGAGTTTCCGAGAGGATCAGCAGCGCGGAATCGTCCTCGTTGCGCGCCACCCCCGTCAGGCGCCCCTCGATTTCGAAGACGCGGTCCCGGTGCGCGGCGGGGTCGCGAGCGACCGTCTCGAAGCGTACGGAGGGATTCCAACCGGCCGCCCGTCGCTGGACGAGGTACTGCTCGGTCGGGTTCTGGGCGGAAGCGGGGGATGCGAGGATCACGGAGAGGAAACCGCCCGCGGCGACGACCGCCCATCGGAAACGGAGAGACCGGGATTCGAACCCGGGATAGGAGTTTTGGTTCCTATAACCGCTTAGCAGGCGGCCGCTTTCGTCCACTCAGCCATCTCTCCAAGGGAGCGCAGAACCGCAAGGGATCGCCATCAAGTGTAGCACACCGCAAAAAGCCCTCGCAAACCGCGGATCCCGCTCCCGGGTAGAATGCATTGCGCATCCGCACGGATGCGTGTTGGAGAGGAGCAAGCAACCATGCGAAGACGTCGGGTCCTCGGGACCCTCGCCCTCGGGCTCGCAACCGGTGCAGCAGCCGCCTTGGCCGCGCTCGCCGGGCCCGAACCCTCGTTTCAAAAAGCCGTCGTCGGCAAGCCGTTCCAGGATTTCGTGCTTCGCGACATCGCGAGCGGCAAGAACATCGCCCTGTCGTCGTACAAGGGCCGAAAAATCGTGGTCGCGGTTTTCATGCAGAACAACTGCGGCACCACGTGGCGCTACGAGCGCAAGATCGGCGATCTGATCCGCGACTACAAGTCGAAGGACGTCGAACTCGTGGCCGTCCACAGCTCGTTCACGGAGACGGACGCGGATATCAAGGGACAAATCGACAGCCGCAACCTGCCGATCCCGATCCTCGACGACAAGAAGAAGCAGGAATTGCGAGCCTACGTCGGTGCGACCAACACCCCGACGTTCCTGGTGATCGACAAGGAAGGGGTGCTCCGCTATCGCGGCGCCTTCGACAGCCAACCTTCCGCGGGAAGTACCGCCTACGTGCGACCGGCCCTCGACGCCATCCTCGACAAGCGGGCGGTGACCATCACCCAGACCCGCGCCTTTGGCTGAGGCATTCCCGTGTTGGCCGGTCCGGCCAACTAAGCCTCTCCCTCCAACTGCGCGGGGCGGGTCGAACGACCCGCCCCGCGTTTGTTCCCGTTTCACGCCGAAACGTCGCCGATCGCCACGGGTACAATCCTGCATGCATTCCACCGCCGCATGGATCGCCTCCCTGCTCGCGCTGATCGCGGCGGTGGCGCCTCCGCCCGCGCCGCAGCCCACGGCCGCCGGGAACGCTCCGGCCACGGATCGATCCGAAGCCTCGATCGTCGACCGAGACCCGATCGACCTCGCCCTCCTGCCCGGCAACCGTGCCTTGGTCGTCAACCGACTGGGGAACTCGGTTTCGTTGGTGGATCTTGCCCGAGGGCGCATTGTCCGCGAGTTTCCCGTCGGAGCGCGCCCGTTCGCCATTGCGGTGGCGGCCGATCGCGTGGTGGCAACCGTGCGCGGCGCCCACACGGTCGCAGTGATCGACACGCGGTCCTGGACGGTGCGCCAGGTGCCGGTGGGTCGCGAGCCCCGCGGCGTGGCGATGTCGTCGGACGGCCGTCGAGCGTGGGTGGCGTGCTCGGACGACGACACGGTTGCGGAGGTCGACCTGGATCGCGGCATGGTGGTGCGGCGTACGCCGGTTGGTCGAGAGCCTTGGCACGTGGCGACGACGCCCGACAACCGACTGCTGGCGGTCGCCTCTCCGCGGACCCGCGAAGTGGCGGTTTTGGACACACGGACGCTTGGCGTGGTGCGGACGGTGCGCACCGCCGGCCGCAACGTTCGCCGAATCGCCTTGGATCCGGCGGGACGATACGCCTATTTCCCGATGATCTCCGAACGGCTCGCCCCGGCCGATCGGGTCAATATCGACCGCGGCTGGGTGGTGGGAAATCGACTGGCGCGGATCGACATGACGAAGGATTCGCCACGCGAAGCGGTGACCCTGGATTCGCTCGGTGCGGGCGTCGCCGATGTGGACGGGTGCGCGGTGGCTCCGGATGGCTCCGCGCTCGCCCTCGCCGCCAGCGGAAGCCACGAACTGGTGTTGATCGAGCACCCAGCTCGATTGCCGTTCGTGAGTTACGGGGGTCCCGGAGACCATATCGACCCGGATACCCGTTCCCGCACGACCCGCATTCCCATCGCCGGGGCGCCGGTCGCCTGTCGTTTCACTGCGGATGGCACGGGGATTTGGATCTCCGAGCGGTTCGGAAACCGATTGCTGCACGTGGACCGACGTACCCGCCGCGTCGACCGCACCATTGCGTTGCCCGCCCCGGCCGCCTCGCCGACCCGGCTGGGAGAGGCGATTTTCCACGACGCGTCCCGTTCGTTCGGAGGATGGTACTCGTGCGCGTCCTGCCATGTCGAGGGGCACACGGGCGGAGGCTTGTTCGACACGCTCAACGATGGTGGATACGGCAAGCCGAAACTGACGCCCAGCCTGAGGGGTGCGGCCCGGACCGCACCATTCACCTGGCATGGCTGGCAGAACCGGCTCGAAGATGCCGTCGGGGAATCGTTCGTGAAATCCATGCAGGGACCGGCACCGTCGGCCGATGACGTCGATCGTGTCGTGCGCTGGATTTCCACCCTCGAGTCTCCTGCGTCGCCGGAACCCGTCACGCCCTTGGCACGATCCGGCGCCGTCGTTTTCCGGGCGAAGGGATGCGCCCAATGCCACGCCGGACCCGATTTCACGTCGCCGCTTAGAATGCGCGTTGGCTTGGAGTCCGACGACGACCATTTCGAGGGGTTCAATCCCCCCTCGCTGCGCAATGTGCGGCAACGCGGACCTTGGCTGCACGACGGGCGGGCGAATTCGCTGGAGGCTGTGGTCACCGAGCACCACTCGCCTTCGAAATTGGGCATAGGATCGGACTGCGTACCCGGCGAGGTGCGCGCGCTGGTCGCGTATCTGAAGACCCTTTGACGGGCTGCGCATGGTAGGATCGGTCGACCAACGGCCCGCATCGACGCCGATTCGGGAACGTCGAGGAGGTTGGACAATGCGACGTCGTCATCTAATCGCCACCGGGATTGCGGGAGCGCTCCTGGGGATCACGGGCCCTGCACGGGCGGACGCTCCCGAGCGCATCCGGGACCTGATCTACACCAAGCACGACGGTGTCGCCTTGACGCTCGATGTATTCCGTCCCGCGAAGCCGAACGGAATTTGCGTGTTGTGGATGGTGAGCGGTGGATGGGTTTCCAATCACGACGCGATCGATCCCAATCTGGCGCGAACGTTCACGGACAAAGGCATCACCTTCGTTCCCATCGTCCACGGCACCCAGCCCCGATTCAAACTGGCCGAGATCGTTTCGGACATCCATCGTGCCGTTCGGTATGTGCGCGCCAATGCCAACAAGTTTGGCATCGATCCCAACCGGATCGGCATTTCCGGCGGAAGCGCGGGCGGGCATCTTTCGTTGATGATGGGCGCCTACGGCAGGGAGGGCGCGGCCGATGCGAAGGACCCGATCGATCGTGCATCGAGCCGAGTGCAGGCGGTCGCCTGCTTCTATCCCCCCACCGATTTCCTCAATTACGGTCGGGAGGGTCTGACCGCCTACGAGATTGCTCCCCTCAAAGTGTTCTGGCCCGCGTTCGGCATCACGGAGGCAACGTCCACGGAAGAAAAGGAACGGCTTGGCCGTTCGACGTCGCCCATCTACGGCGACCTTTCCAAAATGCCTCCGACGATGATCATCCACGGAGACGCCGACCTTTTGGTGCCCATTCAGCAGTCGCAGCGCTTTGTCGATCGCCTGCAAGGGGAAAAAGTGGAGGCGAAACTCGACATCCGTCCCGGAAAGGCCCATGGCTGGCCGGGCATGGAAAGGGACGCCGTCTTGCTGGTCGACTGGTTCCTCAAGCACCTCTCCGCCAAGTGACGCCGGGACCGTGGCCGCCTAGTTGGGAAACGTCCGGAAAACCGGAACCCCCAACCAAGCGGCCACCAATGTCCACAAGGCAGCGGTGACGAAGTCGCCGAGGATCAGTCCATGGAAGAAGGGTAGCGCCGCGCGGTATCCCTTCATTCCGGAGAAGCGCAGGATGGACGCTTTGCATGCGAGTGCGATGGCCATGTCCATCCAGTAGTGCTCGTGCGCGAAGGATGTGGTGAGGGCGTATCCGGCCGGTGCGAGCGGGAATCCCACCCACCTTCCGCGCATCCATCCGAGGGCGACCACCATCGCGCCGCCCGTTCCCATTCCCGCGAGGGCCTTGGGATTCGGAGGCGTCGTGGTCGAGAGCCACGCCGCGAGTTGACGGTACGGGCCCTTCCCCGCCGCGATGCGGTACGGATTGACATGCGCGGTCGCCGCGCCGAACCGGTGGTACAGGTCGAGATCCCAGGCGACCGCAGCCAGAAAACCGATCACGGCCGCCGCGAGCAACATCCACGTCATCGAACGTGGCCGAACTCCGCACCGGCGGCCGGCGACCATCCCCGCCATCTGCTGCGGCAACAGCGCTGCGCGGTAGTCGAGGTTCATCCAACCGAGTCCCGCCATGTGGGCGAAATCGATCCTCGAAAAGGCAACCGTGCCGAATACCCCGGTCCAGATCGCTTGCGGAAAGACCCAGGCGAGCATCATCGACATGACGGGCGTTTCGGCCTGAACGCGCGCCACGGCGAACAACAGCAGCAACATTGTGCCGAGAAAGGCGGGAGGCAACCACCATGGTGCGCCGGCGGCCCAGGCGAATCCGCATGCGGATGCGAACCCGGCGCAGGCTACCCAACCGGCCAGCCGTTCGCCAGCCGTCGCCTTGGCGATGCCGCGTGCCATTCCCACCACCACTCCGAAGCCGATCGCGATCCACGCCCCCCAAGCCTGCCATCCGGTGAACGGAAACTGTTCCTTGCCGTCGCCATATTCCTCGGGTCCGTCGTCGCGCCAGCCCATCGTGGTGCCCCACAGGTTGAGCGCTTTCTTGGCCACCCAGAAAAACAACAATGAAAACAAGATGTCCGTCTGCACGAGGAATCCGGTTCCGACTCCGCAGGGGTGGATCATGATCGGAACCGAGCCGAGCCCTGTCCACGGTCGAGCCACGCCTTCGAGGCCCTGGCGAAACGAATTGATCGGCCAACCGGGAACGGTGGGCGCGAGCGAGTTCACGGAATTGAGCGAATGGAGAATGCAGGGCAGCGCGAAGCCAAGCCAAAACACTCCGCTGCGCAGGATGGGTATTCCGGGTCGGGCCAATTCGAGCGGAAGCGCGATCGACGGGAACAAGAGATGCTCCTGTTCGCTCCAACGCCGCCGCAGCAGGGCCGCCACGCCCAGCGTGCATGTGGCGAGGGAAAGGAACAGGCCGCCCTGCATCGCCAAGGACGGGATCCAGCGCAGGACGAGACCCGGTTCGAGCAGGGACCGGTGTCCCAAATGGAAGGCCCGCAGCGATTCGGGGTCCCGGGGCCCGAGGCTCGAAGGAAGCTCCTGAAGGAAACCCGACCAGTTTTCCGCCGAACCGAACCACCACGGGGACACCATGGCGGGGAGCAGGAATCCGAGGTTGCCGATTCCGGCGATCGCGGTGGCGACCGACAAGCCGGCGAAAATGGCAATACGCTCGGAAGCCCGGAGCGCCAAAGCGGGTGCCCATCGCTCCAGACCCAAATTGGCGAGCGCAAGGACGAAATGCAGGAACAGCACGCCGATGAACAGGGGCGTGATGGTGATCTCCGTGACCCGATTGCGCATTTCCGAATGCGCGATCCAACCGGCGTTGGCTACCAGCAGCGGAATGCCGACGCCCGCCACCCGTGTCCAGCGCGGGGCGGAGGCGTCCGGAATCGACTGGTTCATGCAGTGGCCGTTCGGTTGGAGGGACACGGGCGGTCCGGAACGCGCTCGGAGCTTTCGAGCGGTCCGATCATGGCGCGAAACCGTATTCCGCACCGAGGGTAACCACCGCGACGGCCCCTGTCAAACACGCCGCTCCATCAAGGCGCGAAAACCACTCCGATGCATCCTGAAGTCGTCCTCCATCCACGACCACGGCACGCAGCCAGGGGCGGAGCGGAACGGAGCCCTGCACCACGACTTCCCATCGGACCCGCTCGTTTGGCGACGCCTGCGCGATGCGACGCACGGCCTCGACGCCGGTCAGCGGGACAAAATCGTCGCGATGGCGCCAGGATCGCCCGTTGGAAAAGACCACTCCCGCGGTGGGGAGCCCAAGAATGCGTGGATCAAGACCGAGGCG
>JBJTRZ010000149.1:0-2931 GCA_046076415.1 Armatimonadota bacterium | reverse complement strand
TCACGACCGGATCGCGGATCACCCACTGCAGCGCCATTTGCGCGAGGGTCTGTCCACGCCGTTTGGCCACCTGGTCGAGCGCAACGATCCGTGCACGGTTTCGGTCGACTTCCGTGGTCTGAAGCGCGCCGTGGGCCTTCGCGGCGCGCGAGTCCGCCGGGACGTCGCCAAGGTACCGATTCGTGAGGAGTCCTTGCGCCAACGGACAGAACGCAATGCATCCGATCCCGTCGCCGCGCAACACGTCCGTGACGCCTTGCTCGATCCAGCGGTTGAGGATGTTGTAGGCGGGTTGATGGATCAGGCAGGGAGTTCCCAGCGAGCGCAGGATACGGGACGCTTCCGCGGTCTGCTGCGCGTCGTAACTGGAAATCCCCGCGTACAGGGCCTTGCCCGAGCGCACGGCGTGGTCGAGCGCGGCCATGGTTTCCTCGAGCGGGGTGCCCGGGTCCGGCCGATGGGAATAGAAAATGTCGACATAATCGAGCCCCATGCGCCGCAGGCTCTGGTCGAGGCTGGCAATCAGGTACTTGCGCGAACCCCACTCGCCGTAGGGGCCGGGCCACATTCGGTAACCCGCCTTGCTGGAGATCACGAGCTCGTCGCGAAACGGACGCAGATCCAGGGCCATCATTTTGCCGAAATTCTCTTCGGCGGAGCCGGGAGGCGGACCGTAGTTGTTGGCGAGGTCGAAGTGCGTCACTCCGCGATCGAACGCACGTCGCACCATGGCGCGTCCGGTTTCGAAGACATCCACGCCACCGAAGTTGTGCCATAGCCCCAAGGAAATGGCGGGCAGGTGCAGGCCGCTGCGTCCGCAACGACGGTATTCGATCGCATCGTATCGATCGGGGTCGGGCTGGTAGTTCATGGATTCCTCTTCCAAATCAACGGGTTGAGCGCGTCGTCGTCGAGCACATCGCCCACGAGCAGGCGCTCGAAAACGTCGGCCGGAAGGATGTTGCGCGCGCCATTGAACGTCGATCCGTCGGGCATGTATCCGCAGGTCATGGCGCGTCGGGGGCGATTGGTCATGTTGGCGCCGGCCCCATGGGCCATCAATCCGTTGTGGAACACCGCCGAACCTGCCGGACACGGGCACGCCACCGGCTCGATCGCACGCCACTCCGGATAGATCTTGAACAAATCGGCCTGATTGTGGCCAATTCCGGCGTTGTCGTACCGTGCGGTCTTGTGGGTGCCTGGCAGGTACCACATGCATCCATTCGCCAAAGTAGCGTCGTCGAGGGCCACCCAGATCGAGAGGCTGTCCCGCGACGAAAAGGACCAGTAGGGGTTGTCGAGGTGCCAAGCGGTGGCGTTGCCGAAGGGCGGTTTCACCAGTGCTTGATCGTGCCAAATTCGTATTCCGTCGACTCCGGCCAACTCCCCCGCGACGCGTCCAAGGCGCTCGTCATGCATCAACCGCCGCATGCCTTCGTGAACGTTGGCAAGTTGAAGGCACTGGGTGAAAACTTGGGCGTAGTAGGAATCCGGGTCGGCCTGATTGTTGAGGTGGTCGAACCCGGAACCCTCCGACAATCGTACGACGATCGCCTCGTCGGTGCAGCGCCGCCAATTCGCGAGTTCCGTATCGTCGAGGAAACCCTCGATGACAACGAAACCATTTTCCCGATAGGAGGCGACGGTTGCCGCGTCGAGGCGATCCTTCACGGGGTCACTCGCTTCCGCCGAAGCCCGGGAACGCGGGCAATTCGGGTTCCACCTTCTTGTATCCGGCGGGGACCGCGAAGAGGCTGTCGGGAAGCGCATCCTCGCTGAGCGAAACCAATTCCGACTTGGCGGTCATCGGCTTTTCTGGGAGGCCCGGAAGCGGAAGGCCCGACTTGAACGAGATTTTCTGGACCGATTGGACCGGAAATCCCTTCATCGCCTCCATCTTCTTTCGGAATCCGTCGAACCCCGGCATCATCTTCGCCATGCCCTGAACCATCGGCGGCAAGGATCGGGAGAGTGCCTGCGCATCGACCGAGAGGCCCTCGATGGTCCACGATTCCGTTTCCATCGAAATGGTCATCAAGGGGCCGTCGCCGGCGGGTATGGGGAGCGGGCTGCCTTCCTTGATCGACACTTTGATGGTGACCGTGCCGGCGTACTTGCGGGCGGTGCGGCCGGCGATCTCCTTGGAGAGTTCGGTGGGTGCGATCGCTCCATCGACTTGGATTTCCATGAACTCCGCGAATTGCGCCATGGCCGGATTCCCGGAATCCGCCTTTTCCACCGTGTAGGTGCGCTTCTTGGTGTCGAGGTTGGTGATCGTTCCCTTGGCCGAATCGACGATGGTCACGGAGGTGCCGGATTCGGTGCGGACAAATCCCCCTTTGTATTAGGTGGTGGTCACCATCGGGGCCGACGCGGCGGTTTTCGTCGGTGCGGTGGGGGCACCGGGAATCGCCGGTACTCCGTCCGCGATGTTCTTTTGCACGATCTTGAGGTCGGCATGGGCCGCGGAGCCCAAGGCGAGGATGGAGGCGATCAGGGGAAATGCGTTCTTCATGGAGTTACCTTTCGCTGCGTTGAAGGAAAGCGGATCGGCGCGGTCGGTTTGTCTTCTCACGCGTCGGCGGACCAAAGGAGGGGATTGAGCGGACTGGCGGCCTGGTCGCCGGGAGCAAGCCCGGGAAACCAACTGGCCAAATCGTTGACGCGCGCGGCGTGGTCCGGCGCGGTGATGACCGCTCCGTCCTCGACATAGATAATGGTCATGACCTCGCGGGTTCGATCCTTCGAGGCGTTGCCGGGAGCTCCGTGGATGGTCCATCCATCGTGGAAAGTCGCATCGCCCGCGCGCATGTCGCCGGCCTCGACAATCGGAAAACCTCGGTCGTGGACCAGTTCCTCGAGCCGTTCCTCGGATTCGTCGGAAATGTCAATGTTGCCCAGATACCCCAGTTGCTGGCTACCCGAAGC
>JBJTRZ010000148.1:0-5100 GCA_046076415.1 Armatimonadota bacterium | reverse complement strand
CCTTTTCGGACTCACCAACGACGCGTTCGGCTACATCCTAAGCGATGTGGATTTCGGGACGTTCTCCAGCTACGACTAAGTGTCCGCCACCTCCATGGGGCAGCGCACCTTCCCGACCCTGCGCGACGCATGGAAACGGCTTGTGGCCAAGGCGCCCGCACCGGACGCGTCGCCGAAGTGATGCCTGCCAACATCCAATTTCGCGAAATCGACATCGCCACCGATCCGGCGTTTCCGGCGGCCATGAAGGTCGCCGACAGCGGGCGCCCCTGGTATCCGCAAACCCCCGAAGACTACCGCGAATACCGACGTTTCAACGAAGGCATGCCCCATGTGGACGTGGTGGCCGAGGATGGGCTGGGCACCGTGGTGGGGTGGTTGTCCGTTTCCCAGAACAAGCACGAATTCGTGCCCGGGAAATTTCATGTGGAGCTCGCCGTGGCACCCGCGTGGCGCCGCCGCGGATTGGGGGGGCGGCTGCTCGATCGTGCGGTGGAAACCGTCCGTTCGCTGGGGGGCTCCGGGTTGGTGGCGTGGGTGGATCGGGAGGATCCCGCGTGGACCCGGTGGGCCGAGGCACGTGGATTCGCCTGCACGCAGGTGTCCTGCGATGTCGTGTTGGACCTGCGGGTTGCGGCGATCCCGAGCGACGACGCGATCGAGGAGGCGGCGCGCGCGGCGGGCGTGCGGGTGACGACGTTCGCCCAACTCGAACGGGAATATCCCGATGCGCGCCGCCGGCTGCACGCAATGGCGGAGGACGTCAAGCGCGATATCCCATCTCCGGATCCGCTTCCCCCGGTTTCCTTCGAGGATTACACGACGGCCCTCGAATCGCCGCTGCGAATTCCCGATGCCCAGTTCGTGGCGCTCCGGGGCGACGCGTTGGTCGGCATGTCGACCCTTTGGCGTCGCGGGGCCGATGCCGTACTGGAAACCGGGATCACCGCCGTGGTCCGCGGCGAACGGGGCAAGGGGCTCGCCACGTTGCTGAAATGGCATGCCGTTCGTTACGCACTTTCGATCGGAGCGCCCCACATCATCACCGACAATGCCGAGGAAAACGCGGCGATGCGCGCGATCAACGCTCGGCTCGGATTCACGGCGCTACCGGGCACGTGGCGGATGGAACGTTCGCTCGCCGCCGGTTGACCGAGGTCCTCCGGCCACGCCACAATCGGCCATGCGCACCGCGATCGTTTGGCACCGGCGCGATCTGCGCGTGGAGGACCATCCGGCCCTCGCCGCCGCCGCCGCGTGGGCGGAGCGCGTGGTTCCGGTTTTCGTGCTCGACGATGCGATTCTGCATCACCCCTCCACCTGCCCCGGGCGCGTGCGCTACCTCTGCGAGAGTTTGTCGGATCTTTCGGATGCGTACCGGCGCCTGGGCGGCCGACTGATCCTGCGCCGCGGCGTTCCCCACGAGGAACTCCTGAAACTCGCGCGGGAGTGCGGCGCCACGCGGGTCTGGTACCACCGCGACACCGACCGCTGGTACGGGCGCGAACGCGATCGATTGCTGCAGGAACGATTGGGAAGCGCGCTGGAGGCGGTCACGCTCGGCGACAATGGCGTTTTCGACGGCGAGGACAGTCGGGTGCGCTGGGGGGAGCGGTGGGAGGCGGCGATGCGTCTGCCACGGGCGGAGGTTCCCGGCTTCCTGGCGACTCCGCCCGACCTGTTTTCCCTACCAATCCCCGACAACGACGCCCTCGGCGTACCCGTGTCGGACTATGAACGGACCACTCCGGGCGGTGCCCGCTGGGCCAAGTTTCGTTTGGCGAAATGGGTGGACGGAGCCACGAACCACGGGGGCATCGATCGGTACGGAGCCAATGTGGGAAGGCCGGCCGCGTGCGAGGACGGAGCCACCAGCCGACTGTCGGCGCCGTTGTCGTTCGGGTGCATTTCGCTGCGCACGGTGGTCCAGGCGGAACGCGAACGCCGGAACGCCACGCCGTCGCGAGGGAGGGAACTCTGGGCCAGCCGCCTCGCGTGGCACGATCATTTCACGCAAAAACTCCGCGACTTTCCCGAAGCCCAGCACCGGAGCGTGAATCCGGTTTACGATTCCATCCGCCAGGACGTGGACCCGGTGCGCTTCGAGCAATGGACCACCGGAGCCACGGGGTTTCCGCTCGTGGACGCGTCGATGCGCGCGTTGCGCCGCACCGGATTCCTCAACTTCCGCATGCGCGCCATGGTCGCGTCGTTTTGGACCTATCTCATGTGGCAACCGTGGCAGGTCGGCGCCGAGTGGTTCCAGCGCAATCTGATCGATTTCGACACGGCCATCAATCAGGAACAATGGCAAATGCAGGCGGGCACCGTTGGATGGCATGCCAACCGTTTCTACGACCCGGTGCTCCAAGCGACGAAGTTCGATCCCGAGGGAACGTTCATCGACCGGTATTGCCCGGAACTGGCGAAATTGCCGCTGGAAGCCAAGGCCGCGCCCTGGAAGGCCGATCCGCTCGTGCTGCGCGCGGCCGGCGTCGTGCTCGGGGAAACCTGGCCGATGCCGGTGCTCGAGCGCGCCACCGCGGTGCGCCGTGCCCGCCGTGAACTGGCCGCGCTGGCACCCGCCGCACGGGCGTTCCTCGCCACCGAGGAAGGCAAGCGCCGGGCCAGCGGAGCGCGCGATCGTCCCTTGCCGGATTCGGCGAAGGGCGCGAAACCCCGCGCGCAACTCACGTTCGATCTCGACGAGTAGCCGCGGCGCACGTCAGCCGAGTTCGAACGTGGTGATGCCGTACACGCGGTCGAGCCGGATTGGGGGCACCGGTCCCGTGAACATCCGCATCGTGGCGAACACCTCGGTCATCCCGTGCGCGTCCACCAACTCCCGCGCCGCGGCGTTGGGTTCGGGAACATCCAGCACGAACGTGTCGCCGGCGGGCAAGCGCCCCAGCACATCGCTGAACAGTCGCGCGGCGACGGTCGGGGTGGTCGCGAACAGGGAGCCGATCTTCCAACCGACGTGGCAGGGGCGGGCGACGGCGTACCCGAGGCAGCCACCGTCGTCGTCGACCACCGCCCGGGCGATCCCGGCCGGTTGGTGGATCCATGCCGCCAGGAATTCGGGGCGGGGCGCGGGAAAGCAGGTTCGGTCCAGCACCGCGATGGAATCCAGGGGCACGGTGCGCGCATCGATCGTGGTCGCGTCCACGGGTCGGTGGGGAACGGTTCCCGCGAAGCGGGCATTGCGCCACGCGGCCACCCGGCCGATCCGCTCGTACTTCGCCACGTTCTCGATCACCGCGTCGCCGCCTTGGACGCAGCCGGCCAATCGCCGCCGACCCGCTTCGTGCCGGGCGAGTCCGTAACCGCGGCGCCGCTGGTCCTCGCGAACGAGGTAACAGCCGAAAAAGCCGAACGTGTCGTCGTAACGGATCGCGCTGACGCAGGCGATGGGCTCGCCGTCGAGCACGCCGACGAGGAAGCCTTCGGGGTCGTGCGCGCGAAACGTGGTCCCGTCGTGCACTCCCGGATTCCATCCCGCCGCGCGCATCCATGCGACCGCCACTGTTTCCGTTTCGTCGGGCGTCATGGGGCGAACGTGGTAGCGGCCGGAGGCGAGGTCGCGCGCCGCGGCCGAGTCGGGGGAGAGGGTGGGCATGCCCCCATCGTATCGGGCGCGCGTCGCCAGGTTCGGTTCGACCCACGGGACCGGGCCGCTTCCAACCGGTGGTACAGTCCGGGCATGGAATCCACCCCGATCTCGGAAACGGCCGCCGGGAAGGTCGCGGCGCCGCGGATGTTGTCGCTCGATGCGCTCCGCGGGTTCGACATGTTCTGGATCATCGGTGGCGGCGCGTTCCTCGAGGCCGTGGCCGCCCGCTGGCCGTCGCCGTGGATGCAGGCCCTGCAGGCCCAGTTCACGGAGCACGTCGAATGGGACGGCTTTCGATTCCACGACGGAATCTTTCCCCTGTTCCTGTTCATCATCGGTGCCACGTTGCCGTGGTCGATCGGACGACGGGTCGAGAACGGCACCCCGCGGGCATCGATCGTGGGCAAGGTGCTGGTGCGGTTCCTCTGGTTGGTCGTCTTCGGACTCGTCATCAACGGCTTGACGCGGCTCGAGGGATGGTCGGAGCTGCGTTTGTTCGGCGTGTTGCAACGACAGGCCTTCGGTTACCTCGCGGTGGCGCTGCTCTATCTCTTCGCGCCTCGCCGCTGGTGGCCGTGGCTTTGGGCGGGAATCCTGCTCGCCTACGGAGCGATGCTGGCCTTCGTTCCGGTGCCCGGGCACGGGGTGGGGCTGTACACCCCCGAGGGCAACCTCGCCAACCATGTCGATCGGGTCGTGTTGCTTCCCGGCCAGATGTACAAGGAATACGGCGACCCCGAGGGACCGCTTTCCAACCTTCCGTCGATCGCCACGGCGCTCATGGGTTTGATGGCCGGCGATTATCTGCACCGCGGGGGCGGATCGCCGTCGCGAAAATCGATGGTCCTCGCCGCGGCGGGAATCGCCTGTTTCGCCGCGGGCTGTGCGCTGCACCCGGTGGTGCCGGTGATCAAGAAGATATGGACATCGTCGTTCGTGCTGGTGTCCGGAGGCGTGTCGCTCGTCCTGCTGGCCGCGTTCCACGAAGTGCTCGATGTTCGCAAATGGACCCGGGGGTCGGCGGTCTGGGCGGCGATCGGCGCGAACGCCATCACGGCCTACATGGGAGTGCACATCGTCGACTTCGACGGCATTTCGGAAAAGTTCGTGGTGGGCCTGATGCGGCTGTACCCGGCGGAGAAGGACCTGCTGTTGCGTGGGGGAGCGTTGCTGATCGTGCTGCTTGCCCTGCATGGCATGCGGCGCAAGGGCATCTTCCTGCGCGTGTGAACCGGCGGGAAGCGCCGAATTCGCCTACAATACCGGTAACGTCCCTCTTGTGAGGAGTTCCGCAATGCGTTCCTACGCTCCCCTCGCGGCTATCGCCGCAGTTGTGTTGCTTGCCCCGGCCTCCCGGGCGCAACTTGCCGTCGGCGATCCCGCCCCCAAGCTGTCCGTTTCGAAGTGGGTCAAGGGCACCCCCAACGCGCTCACGCCGGGCAAGGTACACGTGGTCGAGTTCTGGGCCACATGGTGCGGCCCCTGCA
>JBJTRZ010000147.1:0-7131 GCA_046076415.1 Armatimonadota bacterium | reverse complement strand
CGCGACCGGAATGGCCGCGATTCCAATGGCGATTCGGTTGCGGCGGGCACGTCCCGCGCGGGGCGACGACGATTCCACGCTGGACGGTACCTCTTCGGCAACGGGATGGGGGAAACGGAGTGAGTGGGATTCGAACCCACGAGACGGGGTTAAGCCGCCTACACGATTTCCAGTCGTGCTCCTTCGACCAACTCGGACATCACTCCATGGCCAACCGGCCCGATCCTTATATCACGTCGGCCCGACCCCGACAACGGCCGGGATACCGGGAGTGGATGCGCCGATCGCGTCAACCGCCGAGCCGAAACCACGACCATGGGCCTACGGCCTCCCCATGCGCGATGCGGCGACCGATCAACACCGCATCCACCAGCGCGGTCAACCACAAAGCAACGGAGACAAGGAAAAACCGAGCATCGCCGCGGGTTCCCGCGAGCACCGCGAGCACGGCCACCAGGGCAACGAAGAGGAAGCCCTTGGCCCATTGCCCGTTCATAAGCTGCCCACCGCCGCAAAGCGCGAAAGCCAAGGTCAAAACCATCGAGGCGGAATGGTCCCGAACTTCTCGCATCAGGGCATCCTACCGCGCCCGCCGCGCCTTCCCGCTTGACAGGCGGGCTCCCGGCATTCGAAAATGGGCGGTGCCCGGACTTCCCGTCGCCCTGATGTGCCTGCTCGGGGTGTTGCCATGCGTCGGCGACGGTGCCGTCATGGACCATCGGACCGCCGAAATCGTCTCCGGGTCCGGAAACCGCTGGTTCCTCGCCACGGGGTTGGCGTTGCCCGTGCTCGAGGGGAGGCCGCGCGAGGCGCGCGAGACCCTCGAAGGATTCGTTCTCACCGCCGCGGCCACCCAGTTGCTCAAACACTGGACGCGCTCGCGGCGCCCCGACGGCAGCGACCATTTGAGTTTCCCCAGTGGACACACCTCCGCCGCGTTCAGCATCGCCGCAACCCGGTCGGTCCACCGACCCGGCGAAGCGCCCTTGTGGCTTGCCGGGGCGGCGACGATCGGCGCATCGCGGGTCGTTTTGAACCGGCATCGACCGGAGGATGTGCTTGCCGGTGCGGCGATCGGGATCGGTTTCGGGGCGAGCGCCGCGGGTGCGCGCATCCTGCGCTTCGCGGTGCGCTTCTGAAGCGGCGAAAGGTACACTGGGACCATGGAACGTTCCTTCCGACCTGCTTTGCTCGCCCTGGTGGCGACCTCCACTGTTCTGGGATGCACCCAGCCTCCTGTTCGCAAGGAAGATGCGGTCTCGGCTCCGTCCGCACCCGCTTCCTCCGTGCCAACGAGTGCCGCGGCGGGCGCTGCGGCGGGAGCCGATGACGCATACGCGCCGCTCACGCCCACGCCGGACCTCGACAAGGCGATCGCCGATGCCGCGGGTGCCAAGGACAATAAAGCGCTTTCCGATGCCTACGCGGCCCGGGGAGCCTATCGAACCCGCGGCGATGAAAAGGCGGGGCAACGGGTGAAATACCGGGCCGCTCTATCCGATTTTCGCAAGGCGCTGGAGGCGAATCCGAAAAACGCGGATGCCAAGGCGGGCAAGAACGAGATCGAACAGATCTACACGATGATGGGACGACCGATTCCAACGCCCGCCGAATGCGACGAAGTCAGCAAGACCGGAAAATACACGCCCAAGGCTTCGAAATAGCCTGGGTGGAGGTGGCACCGCGCCTACTCGGTGGGCTCGGGATCGAACCGCGCGTCGGCCTTGTGCGCGCCGTCGAACGTGGTGCCGAACAGGGATGCGCCTCGGAAATCGGCACCACGCAGGTCGGCCTGATCGAAGTCGGCACCCTCCACGTCGGCGTCGCGGAAATCCGCATCGCGCAGGTTTGCGCCGCGCAATCGGGCATTGGATAGATTGGCGGCCCGGAAACGCGCGCCGGACAAGTCCGCGCCTTCGAAGCGGGCGTCGCGCAGCGCCGCTCGTTCGGCGTTGAGGCCCCCCAAAGACAACCCGCTCGCCTCGATTCCGCGCCAGTCACCGCCCGAGAGGTCGCGGTTCTCCAACGCTTCCACTGCCTTCGCCCGGTCGCCCGCGAAAGGAGCGTAGCGCTCCTCGCGCCACGGGTCCGCGCCATTGTGGTACCCGGCGCCGCGCTCCCACCAGCCCAGGCGGTCGGATTCCAGCAGTTCGATTCTCTCGATCCATTTGACCGATTTGTAAAAGTATCGGCCCGGGACCACGATGCGCATGGGCCCCCCGTGGATGGGCGCGAGCGGAGAGCCGTCCGCCTCGAACGCGAGGAAGGCACCGGCGGCGAAAAGGACATCCAGCGGAAGCGAGGTGCCATGTTCCCGGTCGCTGCGCGCCTGCATCCATGCGAAACGGGCCATTGCGCAAGGATCACAACCGCGCACCAAGGGCTCGAGCGCCAATCCCCGGAAACGCACACCGAGCCGCGACCAACGTGTCACGCAGTGGATGTCCACGGTGAATTCCTGGAGGGGGCGCGCGAGCAAGGCATCGAGCCCCCATCGGGTGGGAGCGTTCACCGCCCCGCCGATGGACAAGGTCCAAGGCGATGCATCCCCGTCGCGCGGGCCCTTTTCCCCAACCACCGGCCAACGGCCCGGTGCCGCCAAGCGCTGATTCGGAGGGAGGCGACGGTCCGAATCTAGCGGCATCGACGCAGATATTCGTCGCGCTCGATGTCCTCCCAACGGCCATCCGCGTGGGTGAAGCGCACGTTCTGCGCAAACTCGAGCGACACGGCGCGCGTGCGCCGCACCTCCGCCACCTTGCCCGTGGCCGCTTCGAAGTCGCGGAGCACCTTCTCCGCCGCATCCAGATCTTCGAAAAACAGGACGAAATCCCCGCGGTCGTCCCGGTGGATCACCCACTCGCCGTCATGGTGGACATCGGAAAAGCGATCGATTCCGCCGCCTTCGGTGAACAACGCGAACGGCTCGTCGGGCAGTGGTCCGTCGTCCTCGACATCGGGCGACAAAATGACGGGCCACGCGTTAATCTCGTCGATGTAAACGGCGTGGGCGAACCGGTCCGCAACCTCGGGCAAGGACACGAGGTCCACCTGCAGTTGCCCCGCGTCGGGCTCGGCCTCGAGCGCATCGGGGATGCAGGCGCGCGCTCCCTCCTCGGTGCTGAAGAGCCAAACGACCTCGAGTCCGATGGGGCCCGTCGAAAACGGGGAGCCGTGTTCGTACCTCAATGTCCAGAGCGCATCTGGCAGGTCGCTCGGCGACAGCGGCTCCACGACGGGCAGGGACGAGGCTTCGGTGGCATCGGCCTCGCGACCGGAATCGGGATCCTCGGCAAACTCACTCACGCGATCAACTCCGGAATCACGTTGCCGTGCACATCCGTGAGCCGGAAATCGCGTCCCGCATACCGATACGTCAACCGGGTGTGATCGAACCCGAGCAACTTGAGGATGGTGGCGTGGAAATCGTGCACATGCACCGGTTTTTCCTCGGCCTTGAACCCAAACTCGTCCGTGTTGCCGTACGTCGTTCCCCCTTTGACCCCTCCGCCGGCAATCCAGTACGTGAAGCCCCAGTGGTTGTGGTCCCGGCCGTTCATCTTGCCGGCGTTCGCGCCCGGGGTGGGGAGTTCGACGGCGGGAGTTCGGCCGAACTCTCCGCCCCAAATCACCAACGTTTCCTCGAGCATTCCGCGTTCCTTGAGGTCGGTCAGCAACGCCGAGATGCCTCGATCCGCCTCGCCGCACATGCGCCGCATTCCCGGTTCGAGATCGTCGTGCAGGTCCCATGGTTGTCCGGCGCCGGAATACACCTGAATGAAACGGACTCCCCGTTCCGCCAAGCGCCGCGCGATCAAGCACGCGCGGGAGAACTCCCCGGCACCGTAGCGTTCGCGGGTCGCTTCGGTTTCCTTCATCGTGTCGAACGCGTCCGTGGCTTCGGTTTGCATGCGGAACGCGAGTTCGAAGCTCTGGATGCGCGATTCCAGTTGAGGGTCGGAAGCGCGCGCGCTCGCGTGGGCGCGGTTGATCCGCTGCACCAAATCCAACTGCTCGCGCTGATCCGCGGACGTTCCGTATTGATTACGAATGTGCTCGACAATCTTCTCCACGTCGCGCTGTGTGGGATCGATGTAGGTTCCCGCGAAAATGCCCGGAAGGAAGCCCGCCTGCCAGTTCTGCGTTTCCTGAATCGGGTACCCACCCGGACACAAAGCGATGAAGCCCGGAAGATTCTGGTTCATCGTGCCGAGGCCGTACAGCATCCACGAACCAAACGAGGGCCGGACTTGACGGGCCTCTCCACAGTTCATCAACAAAAGCGACGGCTCGTGATTCGGGACATCCGCGTGCATCGATCGGATCACCGCCATGTCGTCGACGAATTGGGCCGTCTTGTCGAAGAGCTCCGAAACCTCGATCCCGGATTTGCCGTAGCGTTTGAACTGGAACGGCGATGCGAGGCCGTAACCCGTCTTGCGTTCCGTGGCCAAGTTCTGCATCGGCAACGTCTTGCCGGCGTACTTGGTGAGCATTGGCTTGGGATCCCACGTATCGACATGCGATGGCCCCCCGTTCATGAACAGGAAGATCACGCGCTTCGCCTTGACGGGGAAATGCGGCGCCTTGGGTATCAACGGATTGACCCCGGTCGCGTTTTCATCGAATTTCGCGGGTTTGCCGGCCGGTGCCGCCCCTTTGACGGGCGGGGCGCCGAACGCCTCCGAGCTCGCCAACCCGGCAAGGGAGATTCCCGCGAATCCATTCCCCATACGGGCCAACAGGTCGCGGCGGCTGAGAAACAGGTCTTCGGGACGGTTGCGATGGTCGTAGGCGCTCATGGCTCGTGCTTTCGAAAGGGGCCGAAGGATTCCGGCGTCTCGGGCGGTTCAGTCGACGAAGAAGAATTCATTGCTCATCAGCAACGCTTGGGCGTATCGCTCCAATCGGCCGAGGAGAGCGGGCGCGGGCGCACCGGGACCCGCGAACATGGCACGGGCATCGCGCACCGGGTCCGCCGCTTGTCCCGTCCGGCGGAGCACAGGAGCCCACTCGAACGAGTCGAACTGCTCGTTGGCACGGCAATCCACGACGAAATCGATGGTTTGGCCCTTGCGAACCAATACGCCGTCGATTTGGATCGGAGTTTCCGAATTACGTGCGCTCCAGGTGCCAGCCACGCCCGAACCGGCCACGACGATGCGAGCGCGGACTCCGTCACCCTGCGCGGAAGCATGCTTCAATCGTCCGGAGAGGTCGACCTTGCCGTCGAACGGGCTGGTCCAACGACGGATCGCCATGTGCGACGGATCGCCGGGGTGACCGCCTCCCGCGGCAAGGTGCACCCAGCCGAGCGCCGGATCGGGCATCCGCTTCCCGCCACGCCAGGATTGTTCCTCGAACACGGGCAGGGGATGGAAGTCCACCTTGCCGTCCTCCGTGGCGACGCCCCAACCATAGCTCCATTCGGCCGGCGTCGGTGCCGTGGACATGGCCCCGGGGGTGGCGGGACCCTTGAGGTACGCGACGCCCAAGGTCAACTCGGTCGCGTCGGGTTGGCGACCGTACAGCACGCGATAGAGCGTTCGAACCCGCGCCGCCGGATCCGACGCGTCAACCACTTCCTTGCGGGCGGCAACCGCCTTGGCCTGATCCACCACGAGCGGGCTGTTGAGGAGGAACAGCGCCTGCTGGGGAACGGTCGTTTGGAAACGCATCGGGCTCGAGGCGTCGGGACTCGCGAAGTCGAACGTCTTGAAAGTCAACGGCAGGTTTTGACGTTCGATGAAACCGTAGACCGCGCGCCGTTTGGTCGGAGTGCCGGCCCAGAGTTCCTCGCTTTTGCCTCCGGTGCGGGAAAGATCGAGATTGGCGGAAGCGGCGAGCAAGGCGTCGCGCATCTGCTCCATATCGATGCGACGGCGGTTCTGGTGCGACAAAAGGCGATTTTCCGAGTCCTTGAGCCGCGCGGCCGGGGACGCATTGCTGGCTTGTCGATAGGTGTTCGAAAGCACGATGCGCCGATGGAGTTTCTTGATGCTCCAACCGTCGGTGCGGCTGAAGTGCCATGCCAAATGGTCCAGCAGCTCCGGGTGCGTGGGCGCTTCGCCCTTGATGCCGAAATCGGAGGGGGTACGCACGATTCCGTAGCCGAAATGCCCCAGCCAAATCCGGTTCACGAAAACCCGGGCGGTGAGGGGATTCTCCGGCGAGGCGATGGAACGGGCGAGCGCCAAGCGCCCGCTGTCCTGTGTCCATTCCGGACGTTCCCCGGAGGAGAGGCAGGTCAGGAAACGGCGCGGAGCCGGGTCTCCGGGGTTGTTGGGATTGCCGCGCTTGTGGATGTTGACCACGACGGGTTGGGGTTTGTCGACCATTCCCATGGCGAACTCGGGCGACGGCGGTGCGGTCCCGACGAGATCCGACAGTTCGCGCCGGATCGCGGTCAAGCGCTCCCGAGCCGCTTCCGGCCAAATGGGAAGCAATCGCTGCAACCGATCGTCCGTCGGTAGGTTCCCCACCGCGGTGAGCTGCACCGCCTCGAACTGGGCCGGCGTGAGGGCTTTGGGATCCGCTTTGGATTTGGCGCGCAAATCCTCGATCTGCGACCGGATCAGCGCATCGCGCTCGCCCGACAAAGCCGTTACCCGCGCGTTGTGCTTCTCCCACGGCTCTGTGACCGGTTTGGGGGAAATGGACGGTGCGTTCTCTTGGCTCGAAGCAAAAACCGAGTAAAGGGAGTAGTAATCCTGGGTTGGAACGGGATCGAATTTGTGGTCGTGGCAACGAGCGCACTGCACGGTCAAGCCAAGGAATCCCCGAGTCGTCACATCGATGCGATCGCCGATGATGTCGGGCTCGTTGTTGAGGAAACGTCGTCCCACGGTGAGGAACCCGAGCGCGGCGAGGGGACGTTTGTCCTCTCCGAGATCGAGGCGATCGGCCGCCAGCTGCTCGGTCACGAATCGGTCGTACGGAAGGTCGTTGTTGAAAGCGTCCACCAGCCAATTGCGATACGTGTAGGCGCTGTAGTAGTTTCGATCGTCGACGAACACATAGCCCTTGGTGTCGGCGTATCGAGCGATGTCCATCCACATCCGCGCTTGACGTTCCCCGTAGCGCGGAGACGCGAGCAAGCGGTCGACCAGCTGTTCGTAGGCGTCGGGCCGC